>DAOTUE010000030.1:0-5497 GCA_034436975.1 Chloroflexaceae bacterium | reverse complement strand
GACCGGCTGCGTGGTTGTGACCGGCTGCGTGGTCGCCAGTGGGTCCGCACCAAGCCAGAGGAACGTCACCTCTACTTCGCCCTGATCGCCCGGAATGCCAAGCTCCCACCACAACCCGTCGCCGACATCCATCGCGGTGGGAAACCGAACATACCCCTTTTCGGCCCGCCCTCCGTTGTAGCCATCATAGTAGGCCGCGTGGTCCTGGGGCCACCCGCGTGGCAAGCCCTTATACCATTCGCGGTTGACCGACCAGTAATCATCGTGGGTATTCCAGGGCCCCACATCCCACACCGGGGCGACGACACTCTTTCCCGCGTAGGTGATACGGACCTGGTACTCATTCCCCTTGTGGCTGCAAAGCGAACGCCACGAAGGAAGCGCAACGAAGCGGTCGCGCCGCTGGATGATATGCCCATTGGCCGTGCGCCCGCCGACCATCCCCAGGCGGGTTGCCCGGATAGTATATGTCGGGGCGATCACTGGCTCTTGATTATCACCATTACCAAAGGTGCGGTAAAACATCCCGCCGCCCTCGGCTTGCACTCGCACCGCATGGACCACGGGATTGCTGGTATTGCTGCCAGCATCGCTCCCCAGAAGGATGCCCCGATACTGGATCATCTGAACGGGATAGGGAAAACTCACGGTTGCCCGCTGGCCAACGCCCGTTTCCCATGCGGTCCATTGCTGGCCATCAATACTGCCACGGAGATCAACCCGTACCGTGCTCCCATTGGGGATCGTTGCCTCGTAGTCAAGGGAAAACTGCATTGCTTGCACCGGCAGAACCTGCACTTCGGAGAGAAAGAACCCGTACCGCTGGTAGTCCTGTTCAGCAGCCGGTGGGGGGGATGCATCGTCGCGGAGACGCATACTTCCATCCAGGGTACGCACCACCCCTTCGTGCTGCGTGAGTCCTATTGAAGGGGAGAACAATGTCCCGGGCACCCGCGCCTGTGGTGCAGCATGGCCAATACTTACTGCAGACAGGGCAGAGAACACGACCATTGTCCATACGAAAATGCGTGAACAATACGGGGGACACGCACGAATCATGATAAAAACATCCTTTCACTACAAACAGGGTAGAGACAAAACCAATGATACATTCAAGGTATCTGGCTCCCGACATCATGGAGGGAGCCGCAGACTTCTAACCTCATTCATATGCTCGCCGGCCAATCCACCACACCCTGGCACCCTGGCCTGGCGTGTTCCTATTCCCGACGAGACAATATCCGTATATTCGTTACCTTTCTGGAAACAATGGCGGGCATTATACCATATCCTGAGAAAAACCTGAGAAGAAGCTGATATGCAACAGGGAGATTGTTTCCTACAACCGCAGCTCTGAGATGGACACAATACTGCTCTAGAAATGGGTATTTCCCTTCTTTGTCGTTGCAATCCTGCTCAAGTTGAGGATCGAAAACAATATGGGAAATGGAAAAACCCATCTGGATGGATCTTAATTTTCCTCAAGCGAGACCAGCCAGCTTGACTCGCCAAACGGCTGTTCTTTCAGGCGCACCAGCAGCGACGGCACATTGGGGATGACCGGGTGGGAAACAATCGCCGTGCCCCGTTTTTGCTCGCCCGGCCCCACCCGCAGAATAGCCGGCTGCGACTTGCTATCGGCCAGCAGGTAGCGATTGCCAAGTGGGTCGCGGATGGTGATATTTCTATTCTGGAGCGGGAACACGGCCTCTTGCATCCTGTGGTTGCGAATACTCCAGGTCAAGGTAATCTGCTCGCCACAATAGTTGACCTGCTCCAGCGTGACAACGACATCGGGAGAATGTTCGGCGGCGGTGCCATCCACACCAACACTGACCCACTGCTGGCCCGTGTCATCCCATTGTTTGCCAATGGGCTGAAACCCCGACCAGACACAGCCGCTATCGTGGGTGATACTCCCGCTATAGAACTCATTCCCATACACGCCCCCTGCCGGCCCGATGGTCGAGCTAACCAGCGATACCCGCGGCTGTTCGGGATGAGCCGGCGGCATGGGATGTCGAGTAACGAGAGCCACCAGCAACACGATGGCCAGCACTGTCATTGCAAGCGTAACCCGCCACGCTGTGGTGCCCAGAGCGGCCCGCACCCGCCGGAAGAGGGGGAGACAAGCGGGCAGAGAACGAGCTGGCTGGTCTTGCGGCGCGTCTCCCGGTTCACAGGCAATGGCTTCCCCTTCCCCCGACACGGGCTTTTCAAAGTGCCAGCCTGGGAAAATGCCCGCTATCAACTGGTTGATGTCGTTCCAGTGGGTACACCCTAGCATCTTCGGAATAGCCAGCATCTCCTCGTCGGTCAGCTCAATCTCCGTCGAAATCTCTGTGACAAGGTATGAGGGGAGTTCGTCCAGACCTTTGATCTCGACCTTCCAGTCGAGATCAATTTCCGACGATTCTGGAATCTTCGGCGCAATAACAACAAGCCGCCGGCAGGTGCGGAAGTTAATTTGCTGCGCCTTGTGCTCCGAGAGGAACTCGGAGCGGTGGTTATTGAGGAAATTGGTCAGGCTGTAGTAATAGGAAATTGCCTGGTTGTAGGGGTTGCTGCGGCCGGGGTTGATTCGCTTGCGCTCCCCATTGGTGTTTTCCATATACCAGGGACCATTGACCCCGCCAATAATTTTGCCATTGCAGTTTTTTAGCTCGATAATGAATATGGCATCGTGCTTGATAATCGTCATATCAATCGTGCGCCCACCAACATGGAAATTGGACAGCACCAGGTAGAGGCCATCCATCCGGTCCAGCCCGTTGGCCAGCGCAACTATCGCACGACGTTCATTTGGGTGTTCTGGCTTTTCGCCAATCCAGACCTGGACAGCCACGGTATCTGCTCTCCCTTCCTTCTCGTTGTTGCTCGTTGACGTGTAATCGTTCAGGCCCCCCACCTGTCCTCCCCCCGGTGGGGGAGGGATTGGGAGGGGGGATGTGTGCCCGCAGCGGAGCAAGCGAGATGCTTGTGCTCCCAGGGATTGGGGATTGCCCGAACACAGTGAACGCTTACGTTGACGTTGCTCCCTCAGCGTTCCTCTTGCTGAAGAGCCAGCGTTTTTCGCAGCTCGGTTATCTGGTCGCGGAGGGCCGCCGCTTCCTCGAACTCAAGGGTGCGGGCCGCCTGCTTCATCTGCTTCTCCAGCATCTTGATCAGCGCGTGCAGTTCGTCGTTGCTGATGGGAGCCTTCTTCGCGGCAACATCCTTGCCTCCAACGATATACTCGCCCCGCTCTTCGGCAACCTTGCGTAGCCGGTCAGTAAGATCGCGCACCTGCTTATGGATACCGACCGGGGTGATATGATGCTGCGTATTGTGGGCAATCTGAATCTCGCGCCTGCGTTGCGTCTCTCCGATAGCTGCTGCCATTGAGGGGGTCACAGTATCAGCATACATCAGCACCATCCCCTCGACGTGGCGGGCGGCCCTTCCGATGGTCTGGATGAGCGAGGTTTCCGAACGGAGAAACCCCTCTTTGTCCGCATCGAGAATAGCCACCAGCGACACCTCTGGCAGGTCCAACCCCTCCCGCAGCAGGTTAATCCCAACAACCACATCGTAGATCCCAAGCCGCAGATCGCGTAAAATCTCAACCCGCTCAATCGTATCAATCTCGGAGTGGAGATAGTGGGTGCGGACCCCCATTTCGCGCAGATAGTCGGACAGACTTTCGGCCATGCGCTTGGTCAGCGTGGTGACGAGCACTCGCTGTCCCTTCTCCACGCGCTTCTGCACCTCCTTGTAGAGATCATCTACCTGGCCCTTTGTCGGGCGCACTTCAATGATCGGGTCTACCAGTCCAGTCGGGCGGATAATCTGCTCAACAATTTGCTGGCTATGCTCGCGCTCATAGGCACTGGGCGTGGCCGAAACGTAGATAGCCTGGTAGATATGGTGCTCAAACTCATCAAACTGGAGCGGGCGGTTGTCCAGGGCGGAGGGCAACCGAAAGCCATAATCCACCAGCGTTTGCTTGCGGGCACGGTCCCCGCGATACATCCCCCGCACCTGCGGCAACGTGATATGGCTCTCATCTACAAAGAGCAGAAAATCATCGGGGAAGTAGTCGAGCAGCGTCCAGGAGGGTTGGCCGGCACTGCGGCGGTCCATATGTCGCGAATAGTTTTCAATACCGCTGCAATAGCCCAGTTCGTTGAGCATCTCAATATCATACGTGGTACGCTGCTTGAGCCGGGCCGCTTCCAGTTCTTTCCCCTGCGCCTGCAACTCCTGCACCTGTATCTCCAGTTCGTTCTGGATGTCCTGTATGGCCAGGAGGAGCTTTTCTTTGGTGGTGACAAAGTGCTTGGCCGGATATAGCTCTGCTCCCGTGCGGGTCTGCAAAATCTCGCCAGTGAGCGGGTCAAATTCGAGCATACGCTCAACTTCATCGCCCCAGAACTCGACTCGCAAGGCCGTCTCACTATTGGCCGGAAATATATCAAGCGTGTCGCCTCGCACCCGAAATGTCCCGCGGTGAAAATCCACGTCATTCCGCTCGAACTGCAAATCGAGAAGCTGTCGCAGGAGCTTTTCGCGTTTGCGTATTTCGCCTGTCTGAACGGTCAGCATCACCTGCCCATAGTCGTGCGGCGAGCCAAGCCCATAGATAGAAGAGACCGACGCGACAATCAGGACATCGCGGCGGGTAAAGAGGGCCTGGGTCGCGGCGTGGCGGAGCCGCTCAATTTGCTCGTTGATCTTTGCTTCTTTTTCAATATAGAGATCTTTTCCCGGCACATAGGCTTCGGGCGTATACTCATCGTAGTACGAAACAAACATCTCAACCGCTGCTTCGGGCAAAAACTCGCGAAACTCGGCCCAGAGCTGCGAAACCAGCGTCTTGTTGTGGGCCAGCACCAGCGTTGGACGCTGGTGCTGCTCAACGATCCAGGCCATCACTGCCGTTTTGCCGGTGCCGGTTGCGCCGAGCAATGTTTGGTGGCGATAGCCAGCGTGGATACCTTGCACCAACCGCGCAATCGCGTCGGGCTGGTCGCCAGTGGGCCGGTAGGGTGCGACCACTCGAAAAGCCATGACATTCTTCCCAGTTACAAAAATCTTTCCCTCTTATTATAGCGAACTCTTCTCACTTTTTCCAGGATTCCATAAAAACCTTCGATATTTCGACAAACCAGGAAATATGTAATCGTTCACGGTATTTGGGCAATCCCTGATTCCTGGGTACGCAAGCGTCTCGCTTGCCCCGATGCGGACGCGCCCCCCCTCCCAATCCATCCCCCCGCTGGGGGGAGGACAGGTGGGGGGCCTGAACGATTACGGAAATATGGTATAGTGGATTTTGCCTGTGGACGCGCACGGCACGCGGTAACGGGTATGTTGAGAGATAAGGTGCGGTCAACAACCACCTGCTGAAGCAGGTGGCTTGCCCTCGCCCGAAGGCAGGGCTTCAGGGGAGGTTGACAGCTCCCCACGGCTCCGTAGAACCGTATAGCGATTGCGAATAATGTTCGCTTGTACAGGT
>DAOTUE010000029.1:0-23382 GCA_034436975.1 Chloroflexaceae bacterium | reverse complement strand
GTTGTTGAGTATGCTGGCAACCCAGGCAATCTTACACACGGAGCGACAGCAATATGGGACGCTCCCACCCAGGATTGCTCGGATGCTGGGTGAGCGGCAAGCCGATGAGTAGTTGTGTCCTGATCTCAGCTGATCAATGAATCAATGATCAGCACCCATAATTGCTGTCGATGCCTGCCCCGTTGCCCTGCCCATATAACGACAGGTAGGCAGGTGTGGGACTATGCCCTATGCCTACGCCTGCACTTGCATCACATAGAACTCATAGCCATACTGGTCAGCATAGGCACGGTAGAGGTCAATTTCCCGTTGCTGGTTGTTCACAACGGCCAGTCGTTCGGGATCGTTGTGATATTTCTGCTGGAGTGGCGCAATCTTCTGTTCTATCAGGCAATAGAAATGTTCCCACCAGGCTTCCTGGGGCAACGGAAAATGAGCAAGACAACGATAGCCCGCCTGTTCAATGCGCTGAAGATTTTCTTCCACGGTGCGAACAACAACCTGCTCATCGTGCCAGAATTGGACCGGTTCGGGCGAGGGGGCATCCGTAAACCAGGTCAGGTTGGAGACAACGAGGAAGCCGCCAGGTTTCAGCAATGGGCGACAGATCGCCAGGCCTTGCTCAAAACCAAGAATGTAGATAGCCCCTTCTGACCAGATGACATCAAAGGTTTCGGGAGCAAAATCCATTGCATCCATCGAGCAGTTGATTGTTTCAATATACGCGGAGATGTGCGCATCTGTCGCACGTTGCTGCAACGTAGTGAGGTAGGGCTGGTGGGTATCCAGTGCAATGATGCGCCCTGTACTCAGGCGGGCAAGTTCTAGCGTTTGCATTCCACTCCCACAGCCAATATCGAGCATTGTTGGATCGGGCGGCACTACTTCCAGGAGATCCCAGGCTCTGCGGGTAGCGGCATTATTGCCCGGCCCCTGGCGGGGAATGCCATCAAAGAGTTCGTACAACACGTCCATCTGTGGATTCATTATGCTTCCCGTGTGCTATGGTCTCCACCTTCATCATCCATTATACCATACTCCAGGGAGACACAGAAACTATCCGACTATCCGTCCCTCTCCCCCTGCCCCTAAACCCGCTGGGAGAAGGGGGCCGCGCACGCGGCAGGAGCGAGGGCAATGAGACAAGACATGATCAACCGGATTTGGTATCAGTCATAGAGAGGGGGTAACAGGCTCTGCGTGAGTTCTTGCTTTCAGCGAACTGAGAAACATAGGTAAGCATTCACTGTGTTTGGGCACTCCCCAATCCCTGGGAGCGCAAGCGTCCCGCTTGCCTGCGGGCAAGATGCCCGCGCTCCCTGGAGCGATACCCCCGAATCTGAACAAGTTACCCGAGGCATCGCTATTGCTCCGGGAGCCGCTCCAGTGTACAATACATGGACCTGACACGACCCTCTGTATCGTCCCACCCGGTCACACAACATCAACGCTTCTGGTTTTGACGCAACAGCAATCGTTTCAGATTTGTCTATTCAGGAGTAGCAGCAATGCCGTTATTTGGCGCACCAAATGTCGAAAAACTTGCGGCAAAGGGAGACATTGCCGGACTGATCAAAAGTCTACAATATCGAAAAGACCCCGCCGTTTGTCGCAATGCTGCGCTGGCCCTGGGCCAGTCTGGCAGCGTGCAGGCCGTTGAGCCACTGATAGAAACGTTGAGAGAAAGCCAGGATGCTGGCCAGGATGGGGCCCGGGCAGCAGTGCTCTGGGCATTGGGGAAGATAGGGGATGAGCGCGGGCTTGGCCTGCTCATTGCTGCGCTGGAAGACCCCGCACCGGAGATCCGCCGCGCTGCTGCATCTGGCCTGGTCCATATGCCCCATGCCCAGGCCATTGATCCCCTGTTTGTGCTGCTCAACCGCGGAGATGAGCACGCCGCTCCGGACGCGCTCCAGGCCCTGGGCAACATCGGAGCCACACTGGACAAACCAACGCGGCAGGCCCGCATTATAGAGCCACTGGGAGAACTCCTGATGACCGCCCCCCCCCCCATCCGCACAGCAGCCATCCAGACGCTGGAAGCCACCGGCTGGCAACCCGACCAGAGCCAGGTTGCCGCGGCCTACCAGATTGTCCGCGGAGAGATAGCGCAGTGTGTGGCTATTGGTGCGCCCGCTGTGTCCCCCCTCATCGCGACCCTTGCCAGTGGCGATAACGAAACACGCAAAGCCGCATTTCTCGCCCTGGTACAGATTGGTGCGCCCGCCGCCCCCGCGCTCATCGAAGCCTTCTTGCACAACAATATCGAGATTCGCCAGGCCGCCTTTCACGCCCTGGTAAAAATTGGCCCGCCCGCCGTCCCCGCCCTCGTTGATGCGCTTGGGCACGAAACCGATGAAGTTCGGCTTGTTGTTGTACGGGCACTGGGACAAATTGGCGATCCGCGGTCTGTCGTGCCCCTCATTGGCGTGTTTCGAGACCCCGACTGGACCATCCGCGGCGATGCTTACCGCGCCATCGTTCGGATTGGCAAGCCCGCTGTGGAGCAACTTGTCGGGGCCCTGCGCCACGAGAGCGACGAGATACGGTGGGGCGCGGCCGGCACGCTCGAAGCCCTGGGGTGGAAGCCCGACAGAGGCCCCATCGGAGCAACCTACTGGATTGTCAAGGGAGAATGGCATAAGTGTACAGAAATAGGCGCGGCCGCCGTCCCACCCTTGATTGAACGACTGGGGCACTGGGATGAAACTGTTTGCAAAAACGCCACCGGGGCCCTGGTGCGTATCGGGAAAACCGCTGTCGAACCGCTTATTGCTGTCCTCAAGAACGAGAACCCCGGCATTCGCGCCTGCGCAGCAACAGCTCTGGGGATGATAGGCGACGAACGGGCCGAGCAACCGCTGCGCGAGCTGCTCTCCGAACGGAACAAAGACGTGAGCAAGGCCGCATCCGAAGCGATTAGCGCAATCCAGACGGGCGAGGTCTGGCGCGGGTCGAGCTAAGAAAACCAGTTTCATGGAAAAAAGCGTATGTGGCTCTTCAAACCCAATATCAAAAAACTCAAATCTAAAGGAGATATTCGGGGCCTGATCGAAGCCCTACACTACCAGGAAGACCCCGCCATGCGCTGGAACGCTGCCGTGGCCCTGGGTGAGGTGGGGGGCGAGGTAGCAACGCTGTTCCTGACCGAGGATCTCAAAATTGCCACCGATACCCGGCGCGAAGCCTCAATGTGGGCCCTGGGGCACATCGGGGGAGAAAAGGCTGTCGAAGCCCTGGTTGCCGGGCTAACGGACGAGGTGGTTGCCGTGCGGAAGGCGGCCGCCCTGGGGTTGGGCATAGCCGGCGACATTACAGCCATAGAACCGCTCATTACCGTCATCCGCCGCCGCGACCGCGCAGTATATGAAGAAGTGTTCCAATCGCTGACCCGGCTTGGCCAGATGATTGAGGATATGGAGACGATTCGGGAACGTCTGGTCAAACCGCTTGGCGTTATTCTCCACGAAGACCGCCTCGATATAAGCGATCCGGGGATTGCCACGCTAGAATGGATGGGATGGCAGCGCGACGGGACCTGTGTTGAGATTAGCGGGGCCGATGTTGAGAAGGAGAAGAAGCGACGGCGGGCCGCCATATTCGAGGTGCTGGAAAAGGTTGGCTGGAAGCCTGATGATAGTATTGTCGGGGCAGCCTACTATGCGATGAAGCAGGAGTGGCAGCGGTGCGTTGCCATTGGCCCCCCGGCGGCCGAGCCGCTCATTGCCGAATTTCGAGACGAAGATCCGGAGGTGCGCCAGGCCGTCTTCCAGTCGCTGGTGGCCATTGACCCCCCCACCGCCGAAACGCTCATTGAGGCTCTCGGCCATCAGAGCAAGGATATTCGCCAGGGGGCATACCAGGTGCTCCGAACCATTGGCGAACCCCTTCTCGACCTGTTTATTGCCGCGCTCGAACATCCCGAAGTTCTCGTGCGGCGGAATGTGGCCAGCCTCCTCGGAGAGTTGGGCAACCTGCAAGCTGTGGTTCCCCTCATTGTCGCCTTTCGCGATGCTGATTGGGATGTCCGCGCCAATGCCTACAAATCTATTGTCAAATTTGGCCGGCCCGTGCTGGCGCATCTCATTCAGGCCCTCAACCATCCGAGCGAATCGGTGCAATGGGGGGCGGCGGGGACACTCGAAGCCCTGGGGTGGAAGCCGGGCAATGATGAGACGGGCGCGACCTACTGGATTGTCAAAGAGGAATGGCACCGCTGCATCGCCATTGGCCCGCCCGCCGTCGGGCCGCTCATTGCCAGATTCAACCACTGGGATGAGACCATCTGCAAGCGAGCCATCGGGTCGCTGGTTCGCATTGGCCCGCCCGCCGTCGGGCCACTTGTTGCCACGCTTGCCAGCGAAACGCCCGGCATCCGCCGCTGTGTCGCCATGGCCCTCGGACTGATTGGCGACAAACGAGCAATTGCCCCCCTCAGCGGCCTGCTCAACGACGACGACCCCGGCGTAAAAAAAGTCGCTACCGAAGCCCTCAAAGCCATCCAGTCGAGCCAGGCAAAACCGGCCTCGCCCCCAAAAACCGCGCAATCTCCCCCCTCCGAAAACCAGAATACAGCAGAGAGCCAGTAGAACACACACGGCAGAGCCACACGCTTCCACGGGCAAAACCCTGGGAGCGTGGCTCGCTTGTACCAGAGCTAGACAAATGCCCCCGCCCCCACGAACAATCCCCCGGATTCTGACCAGGTATAGGCACTGCCTGGTCTTGACTTAGAATAAATGTTCTTATATACTGAAAAAACAACCGTCTGGTTGAGTTGATAGAAGTGATGAGGGGTATGGATGAACACCCCATACCCCAGAGGAGGAACGGAGATGAGTGTTTCCTGGAATGCGCCCCGCCGCCCCCACCAGTCGCTCGCCGAGCGGCGGTCTGGTCTTGTTGCGGTACGGTCTGGTGTCGCCCGGCTGTTTACCCTCATCACCTACCTGCTGGCCATTGCGGCACTCTCCCTGCTCGTGGGGAGCGCAATCCACCACGGGCGGGTGGTGTGGAACGACCTGCACTATGGCCGCCCCCGCACAACACACCTGTCGGGGGTTGTGGGCCACAACGACGCAAACGGAGTCCCGACCCATTTTGTGGCCATCAATTTGCAAAGGCAGGTAGTCGTGTTAGAATTACCGGGAGGGGATGCAACCCAGGTACGGAGTTTTCCCGCTCCCTACCTGTTTGGCGACAACGAAGAACTGACCCCAGTTTTTATGGATTTGCGCGATGTAGACCGCGATGGATTTCTAGACCTCGTGATCAGTGTGCGAAACGAGCAAATTTTCTACCTCAATAAGGATGGGACGTTTCGCCTGCCGGGGCCAGCAGAGCAAGCGCGGCTTGTTCGGGAGCAGCAGGGACCATGAAAAAGGACCGCGACGAGGAGGGGCGTTCTTCCGTCCGGAAGACAGTCAAAAAGCGGCGGGCATCGTCGCTCTTTGACCATTTGCTGGAGGAAGATGAGGACACGCCCCCCCTGCGCCAATCGCTCTTTGCGCGAGCACAGGCGGAGCAAGATCCCCCTTCTCCGCGCCCATCGCTCTTTGAACGGACAACCATTGGAAAGGGGCAAACACAGCCCCGCCAGACCCGCCCTTCGCGTGGGGCGGAGCTGGCGGAGCCTGGCCCGTCTTCACCTCCCGTCAAGCCATTGACAATGCGCCGGCAGAAGGCGGCCTTGCGCCAGCAAAGCACGACATCCCCCCGCCCGCAACCCGCGGCAAAACCCCTGTTTGACCTTTCTGAGGACGATGACGACGATCTCCTGCCCCGCCGTTTTTCCCGCCGCCCGGTCCAGAGAACCGACAGCGATGATCGCGCCAGAAACCTCCCAGACAACGATGAATACGACGATAAATATGATGAATATGATGAATACGAACGAGATGAGCGAGCATATCGTCGGGAACAGCAACGCCAGAACAAACGGATACGGAGCTCGCTTGCGCGAGAATATGCCGAAACCAGAGCGGCCCTGGAAAAGGCCCGGCTTCTCGCTGCGCAGGAACGCTGCCCCTTCCCGATGCCCTTCTTCCTCCCCCCTCCCCGGCGCGCCTGGTATAGCCAGCCGGCCTTTTTGCTGCTCATTCTGGTCAGTAGCATCGTCATCATTTTCGCTCTCTGGCCGGGCGGGAGCGGCGAACAGATAAGCCGCTGGCTCGGCCCGCTCACGCAATCCATACAAAAAGTCGTCTCACTGCCATTTGTGTCCTCCCCGCCAAACCCGCCCGGCGATTACCGCTTGCGGGGTGCGCCAAGCATTACGGCAGAGGCCATCGAAGATATTCTTGCCAGCTACAGCTCGCCTGCCGTGGGCACGGGCGAAGCGTGGGTCAAACTGGGCCGCAAGTATGAGATAGATCCAGCCTTTGCCCTGGCATTCTTCATCCACGAAAGCACAGCAGGAACCCACCCGAACTGGGCCGGCCTCAAACCCGATGGAACAACCACCCACAATGTCGGAAACATCATCTGCGCGGGCTATAGCCACTGCTATGGACGCTTCCGCGATTACGGTTCGTGGGAAGAGGGCATTGAAGACTGGTATCGCCTCATTGACGTGGAGTATATTCGCGGGCGCGGCACCGAAACGCTCGACGACATCATCCCCATCTACGCCCCATCCATTGAGAATGATGTGGGTGGGTATGTCTCAACCGTCAAGCAACTGGTTGATTCGTGGCGAAACGGTATCCTGCAAGGGCGCGGAATGTCGGGCGGCCTGCGCCCCGACGGGTGCCCCGTGCGTAGCGGGCATATTGTGATGACCCAGGGCTATGGCATGGGCACCCACGCTCCCGCCCACATCTGGGGAGCCATAGACCTGGCCCTGGATGGCAACGGCGATGGCCAGGCCGACCCGGATGGCTCATGGGGAAAGCCCATCCACGCTACCCACAGCGGCGTGGCCCGCGTCCAGAGCAATACCTGGCCCGCTGGCAACCATGTCTGGATTATCAACGAAAGCTACAAGACCGGCTACGCGCATCTGCAAGAGTTTGCCGTTGTTGAGGGGCAGGTTGTCCAGGAAGGCGACCTCATTGGCTACATTGGCTCAACCGGCCAGTCGAGCGGCCCCCACCTCGACTACCAGGTATGGCAGAAAATCAACGGAGCCTGGGTCAACCAGAACCCGCTCGACTTCGGGGCTTTTCCCTGACCTCGTGCTTCTCCCTCTGAGAATTATTGTTGATAGTACAGTTGCAGTTGCCCCCCGGAACGTTTATAATGAAAGTAGTAGTGTGGTTCTCAAAGCATAAGAATGAGAAAGTACCACTATGGCGCGTGTTTCGGTTACGATCAACAATGTCCAGAACACCCTGGCATTGACAGAAAAAGGCTTGACAATCGGGCGGCAGCTCGATAATGATATTGTGCTCAACCACGCAATCGTTTCGCGGCACCACGCCCGGCTGGAGATGCGCGGACGGCATGGGTGGGTTGTTGACCTCAATAGCCGCAACGGAATCTCGGTCAATCGGTTGCGTGTCAAAGAAGAACAGCTCAACGATGGAGACGTTATCACCATTGGCCCCTTCGAGCTGCTGTTTGAGGACCGTGCGGCCCAGAGCGTTGTCTTTGACGACAACCAGTATTTCCCCCTGACAACAGACCAGCGGGCCGTCAAAGGGGGCGATCAATTTCCCTCCCCCACCATTGACCTGCGCGAATTTTTTATGATTGGCATGCGCCTGAACCAGATTGTTGAGATCGGGGAACTGCTGGACCTGGTTATGGATGAAGTCTTGCGGCTGGTGCCGGCCGAACGAGGGCTTTTGCTCCTGGTCAAAGGACAGGAGCTGATCCCCAAAGTGGTCTTCCCCCCGGCGGAAAACGACGTTATCATCAGCAGTACCATCGTTCGGAAAGCCCTTGAGCGCGGAGAAGCCATTCTCACCAGCGATGCTCGCCTGGATTTTGCCGGCTCCGAGAGCATCATCAGTGCCAATATCCGCTCGGCCATCTCCGCCCCCATGCTGCTCCGCGGAAATGCCATCGGCGTTATTGTGCTCGACTCCTCCGGGCGCGAAAAGTTTACCGAAAACGACTGCGACCTTGTTTCAGCCATTGCCACCCAGGCCGCTGTGGCCGTGGAGCGGGCCAGCCTGACCGAAGAACTCCGCCAGCAAGCCACCGTGCGCCAGAACCTCGAACGGTTTCTCTCGCCCAATGTCGCCCAGGCCCTTGCTCGCTATGTCTCGCAGTATGGCAAGCTGTGGGAAGCCCAGGAACAGGACGTTACCATCCTGTTTGCCGATATTACCGGCTTCACCACCCTCTCAGAAAGCATGCTCCCGCACGAGGTGCAGGACTTGCTCAACGAATATCTCCACGAAATGACCGATGTCATCTTCAAATATCAAGGGACGGTAGATAAGTATATTGGTGATGGGATTATGGCGATTTTTGGGGCCCCCCGCTTGCCCGACGATCCCATCAACGAACACCACGCCCTCGACGCAGTATCGGCGGCAATGGAGATGCAGGTTGCCCAGAAACGGCTTGTTGACAAGCTAGAAAGCAATCGTGCTTTCCTCATTCGCGTCGGGGTCAACACCGGCAGAGCCTATACCGGCTTCTTTGGCACGCGCCACCGTCTGGAATATACCGCCATTGGCGACACGGTGAATACAGCCTCGCGCCTGGAAGCATCGGCCCGGCCCGGCACCGTCTGCATTGGCGAAGAAACCCGCAAAGCTATTGGAGATGCCTTTGTTGTACAAGAAATCGGCAAGCTCCAACTGAAAGGAAAAAAGATACCAGTCACAGCCTACGAAGTGATAGAAAGAAATCCCGCCTCATGACCATTGCACCGTGTGCGCGTCCGAACCAACCGAACCAGCAACAAGAGCGGGCAATGCAGCTTTGTGAGAAGAAGATCAAGCAGCATGGGTTGGCGATGCGGCTGGTGAAAGCCGAGTATCATTCCGATGGGTCGCGCCTGACGTTTTATTTCACCGCCGATCATCGGGTTGATTTTCGCCTGCTGGTGCGCGACCTTGCCTATGTCTTCAAAACCCGCATCGAATTGCGTCAGATTGGCCCGCGAGAGGCGGCCCGCCTCCTCGGTGGGGTGGGTATCTGTGGTCGCCCCTTTTGCTGCTCAACGTTTCTCCCCGATTTTGCCCAGTCCAGCGTCAAGATGGCCAGAGACCAGGGCCTCCCGCTCAACCCGACAAAAATTAGCGGGGCCTGCAATCGGCTGCTCTGCTGCCTCTCCTATGAACATCAGCAATACCAGGAACTGAAGAAAACCGTCCCAGCGTGTGGTCTCATGGTCCGCACACCCGATGGAATTGGCGAAGTTGTGCATGTCAACGTGCTCGGCCAGAGCGTTACGGTGCAGCTCTGTAGCAGCGGCATGCAGGAACACTATCCCCTGGCTCAGATAGAAGAAGTTTCTCCCGACGGGAACCGTAAATCTTCTCCGGCTCCACCCAGACAAAAGAGCGATGCGCGGGAGGGGGAGCGCGACCGTAGCGGGTGTTTGCTCCTGCCCGATGTGCTGTCCCTTTTTGGCCAGGGGGAGATAGATTTTTCCGGCTATGAAGAAACCGCTCACGAGAGCAAGGGCAAAAGCAGGGACAAAAGCAAGGGCAAGAGCAAGGACCGGTCAGACCGGTCGGTTGACCCGAACAGTTCAGAGCGAGCACGGAAGAGCACGTCCTCGCGCCGGAGCCGCCGGAGCCACAAACCGGTACAGGCAAAAGAACACCAGCAAAAATCGGAGCAAGAGCCAGAACAGAAGAACCCTACATCGCATCGCCCCCGCAAGCGAGCCGCTTTGAGCGAGCGGCAGCGCGAACCAGAACAACAACGCGGGCAAGAAAAGCGGGGGCAAGAGCAGCAATCTGGGCAAGAAACCAGAGCAACCCAACCCGGAAAATCGCGCCGCCGGCGCAAGCCCAGAAAAGAAAAAACCAGAACCGACAACGAGTAATACTCCGTAATCGTTCAGGGGGGATAAATATAATCCTTCAGAACAAGGAGTATCGCTTCTGAGCTAGCGGGCGAAGCTCCCCCCGCTGGGGGGAGGACAGGTGGGGGGCCCTGAACGATTACGATAGTTTCACCACAAAGGCACGGAGTATACAAAAGAAAAACCCTTGTACAAAGCCTTTGTGCCCTTTGTGTCTTTGTGGTTTTTCTCCGTGGTCAGGCGAACAGAGGATAAGAGAAGGGGAGGACCGATGGCCAGAATGATTTTGTTGGGGGTGGGAACGGCTGTTCCCGACGCACACCGCGGCTATACGCATATGGTCTTTGATGGGCCGGGCGGCCCGCTGCTCATAGATGCCGGGGGCGAAGTCTATCAACGATTGCTGCGGGCCGGCATCGAACCGCGAACGTTGCAGGGGATTATCCTGACCCACAGCCACGCCGACCACATCAATGGCCTGGCGGGCCTGCTCTTCAGCCTCTCGCTTTCCGGAAGGCGCGATCCCCTGCCTATCTACGGCCTGGAGCCAACCCTCACCCACGTCCAGCATATTCTCAATGCATTTGAGCTAGACGAATACTGTGCCCCCATTTCCTGGCATGTCCTCCAGGGAGATGACCATATCTCCCTTGCAGAGCAATGGGTCCTCAAGACGGCCTGCAATGCCCACACGCGCCCATGCCTGGCTCTTCGGTTTCAAGACCCCACCGGTTCCCATGCGATAACATATTCGGGCGACACGGCTCCTTGCCAGGCTGTGATAGACCTGGCCCGCCAGACAACGCTCTTGATCCACGAGGCAACTGTTGGGCAACCATCGGAGGGGCATACCACGCCGGGGCAGGCCGGGCAGGTTGCAGTGCAGGCCGGAGCGGGCCGCCTGGTGCTGGTCCACTTCAGCCCCGTTCTGGCCATGCCCGAAGCAGAAGCCCTCGAAGCCGTGCGAGCCGCCGGGTTTGGCGGGCCGGCTGAAGTCGGGAGCGAATACCAGGTTCTTGAACTCCAGCCCCCTGAACGATAGCAACATTTCTGGGAGCGAGGGCATCCTTCCTTGCCCGCTCCCAGGCAAGCGAGAGGAGCAAACGGGTGTCAGGCGCGTGCAACCTGCTCATGCTCATCTGATTTCCACGGTTCCTTGAGCACATAGCCAAGCCCGCGCACCTGCACAATATACCCATCTGGTATCTTCTGGCGCAGGTTTCGCACATGCCAGCGCAAGAGCTGCGCCGCCTCGGTGTTTTCCATATCATCATACCCATGCGTATGGCGCACAATCTCCCGATAGCTCAAGGGACGCTGCCTGGCCATAGCCAGCGCATGCAACAACCGAAACTCGGTCGGCGTAGTATGGAGAAACTCATTTCTTATGAAAATAGAGCGATGGTGACAATCTATGAAAATATCACCGACCTGCAAATAGGGGTCTATGTTGGCGGCATCTATGGGCGTAAAGGGGACTATCCCCCCCGGATACTGAAGAATACTGGGGTACTCCTGTTCAGGAGACTCATCCTGCAATCCTTCAATGAGTCGGGTAATACGGACGAGCGCACGGTTTTTCTCCTGCTGGTGGAACGATTCCAGACGTTTTTCCAGAGCCTTCTCAACGCATTCCAACAGTTCCTCCATATCACAGGGTTTGCGGATGTAGTCATGGGCCCCGGCTCGCATAGCCGCAATCGCGGTATCTACCGAGGCATAGGCCGTGAGCAAAATGACCGAGGGGGGCAACCGCATCCCCCGGGCCACATAGAGTACCTCTATTCCGCTTGCCTCTGGCAACCGAATATCAGTAATCACCACATCGTAGAACGTGCTGGTGATATTTGAGCGTTCGAGCAAATCCACAGCAGTTTTTCCATCGTGAGCCAGTGTCACCTCGTGCTGTTCGCCTATCAGGGTCTTCGCTATCGCTTTTCCCGCAGGAACATCATCTTCAACGAGAAGGATGTGCGACCGGTCATTTCTCATTGTCTCGCTCCACTTTTCCCTTCAGTCTGAGCCAGGGGGAACACTATCATGAACGTTGCCCCCCCTCCTTCGTTACGCTCGTTCCGCTGATTTTTTTGAACAACAATATGCCCTTCATACTGACTGACCAGTTTTTGACATACGGCCAGGCCTATCCCCGTTCCCCCTTTTTTCGTTGTAAAAAACGGCGTAAAGATCTTGTTCTGGATAGTCGGGGGAATACCCTCTCCTGTATCGGAAATTTTGATGACGAGCAATGTTGTCCCGTTGTGCTCAGTTTGCCTGGTTGTCTGGACCCGCAGGATGCCCCCATCGGGCATGGCTTCGATAGCGTTCAAAAGAAGATTGAACACAATCTGATTGAGCGAGTCCGGTTGGGCCAGCAACGGCGGAAGGTTTTCCTCCAGGTTCCGCTCCACAACGATACGTTGTTTTGCCAGTGTGCCACTGCTCAGAAACAGAACCCGCTCGATCACGCCGTTGACATTGAGTGGAACGATATGGTCGGGGCCAGGCCGGCAAAAGTCGAGCAATTGATGGAGAATGTGTCCAACACGCTCAATTTCGCTATCTGCCTCATGCAGAAGCCTGTCGCGTTCTTCTTTCTGGGCCCGGCGCATCAGGTGAAAGAGGGCCCGCATCGCCTGGAGCGGCCCATTCACCTCGTGAGCGACGGTTGCGGCGAGTCGTCCACTGGTTGCAAATCGCTCGTTCTGAATAAGTTTCGCCTCGATTTGAAACTGTTCTGTAACATCTATGACATGAATAATTATACTATAAGGTGGCTCGTTTGTGATCCCCGAAACGAGCCGTTGTTGTTCGCTCTTTTCCAACAACGAGGTTTTAATATCCAGAATATACTCATGCCCATCGGCGGCGGGGTATGTCACCTGATAGCTACTCTCTTGCTGATACTCTAGCAACAGGAGCGCATCCTCGCCAGGAAATGGCGGCACCGCCTGTTTGCAGACATCATCCCAGAAATACTGGACCATCTTTGCTGGCGTGGTATTGAGCAGGCGGGCCAGGGCCTGGTTGACAGCAAGCACTTTTCCGGCGTGGTCCAGCAGGACCAGTCCATCTTTTAGCCCATCTATCAGGGCCGAGAAGAGGTCGCGGCTGCGGCGAATCTGCCGATTCAGGAAGGAAAGTTCCGTATAGGCCCGCTGGATGGTCTCTTGCGATTTCTTA
The DNA here is from genome assembly GCA_034436975.1 of Chloroflexaceae bacterium. Classification (GTDB taxonomy): domain Bacteria; phylum Chloroflexota; class Chloroflexia; order Chloroflexales; family Chloroflexaceae; genus JAAUSY01. The sequence continues at coordinate 10,268 of DAOTUE010000029.1, read as the reverse complement.
TACCGCGTGACATCGCGGATAGTTCCGAGAAACGTCGGGGCCTGGCCGGGCGGGGGTAAGAGGAGGGACCCACACACCTCGCCGATGAAGCGTGTTCCATTCTGTTTCACCATAGCATACACCAGATTGCGTATCATTCCTTCCCGTTGCAGGGCCTCAAAATCTTCGCAGGCCCGCTGGCGGTCATCCGGCGCGAACAATTCAAGAAACAGGTTGCGCCCAATGAGGTCTTGGCTCCGGGCGTAGCCAAAAAGCTCGCAGGTTTGCTGGTTGCAAAAGAGTATCGTGGCATCTTCATCAATGATGCTGATAGCATCGGGCGATGTTTCAAGCAGTGTGCGATAGCGTTCTTTTTCCCTGGTCAGCTCCTCTACCATCCTGTTGAGTCTCGTGGTTTGTTTGGTATCCCGCTCCTGGCTTGCTTCGGGTTGCCCCCACCCCGACTGACCCCACCTCATGAGAGCCTGGCACATTTGCCGTATCCTGTCGGAGAGCAACAATCTGATTCCCCCCAGGAGTTTTGCCCCGATTTGTAGTTTTCTCCGCATCGTGCGCTCTCCTTCGTACCTTTGCTGCTTCTGAGGATGTACAGCTCGCAGTTTTCAGGGGGCTTCATTTCCCCCCAGAGAAAGACCACTTATTCTCCAGGCACGAGAGATATTGACAATATCATAATCTAGTCCGAGCGACAGCTAGTATTATCATACCAGATGTTGTCATACCTGGGAGCGGGAGAGTGATACCAAGTTCGCCTGAACGCTTAAAAAAACCACAAAGACACAAAGGGCACAAAGGCTTTGTGAAAGGGTTTCCCTTTGTGTACTCCGTGCCTTTGTGGTGAAACTCTCTATCCGGTTTTGGTATGAGAGATGGTGTCCACATTTGCGGGTGGAAGAACTGACCCCTGTTTTCCCGCTGTGTTGTTCAGCCGCTGTGTTCAATGATCCCCGCTGTTTTTGTGCCTGTGGTATACTTGAGAGAGCAAGCATCCCATTCGGGCAAGGCCGGGGGGAGATTCAAGAGTGAAGGGCAGTGCGTATGCGTCTGATATTGTATCTTGGCAAAGGGGGCGTGGGAAAAACGACAATAGCGGCAGCAACAGCGGTGCGGGCCGCGGAGCTAGGCTACCGCACGCTGGTTGTAAGCACCGATGTGGCCCATAGCCTGGCCGATGCGATCGATGTGCCGCTTTCGGCGCAACCGGAGCAAATCGGGGAGCACCTATGGGGGCAAGAAATCAATGTGTTGGAAGAGATACGCCTCCACTGGGGCAAACTGCGCACCTATCTTGCTTCGCTGCTGCGCCGCCGCGGAGTAGACGATGTGGCGGCAGACGAACTGGCCATTATCCCCGGTATGGAAGAGGTGGTCAGCTTGCTTCACATCCACCGCCAGGCCCGCGATGGAAACTTTGATGTGGTTGTGGTGGATGCAGCCCCCACGGGCGAGACGGTCCGCCTGCTCACCATGCCCGACACCTTCCGCTGGTATGCCGAGCGGGTGATGAACTGGGAACCAAACACGCTCAGGATGGCCCGCCCCCTTGTCAAAAGCCTGGTCCCTGCCACCGATGTCTTTGAATCGCTGGAGCGGCTCTCGAAGGGCGTAGATACGCTGCGGGAGACACTGGTCAACCCGGAGATTAGCTCCTACCGGCTGGTGGTCAATCCGGAGCGTATGGTTATCAAAGAGGCGCAGCGGGCCTCAACCTACCTCTCGCTCTTTGGCTATCCCATAGATGGTGTGGTGCTCAACCGCGTGCTCCCCCCCGAAGCCGCCGAAGGCCCCTTCTTGCAAGAGCTGGCCCGCATCCAGCAAACCTATCGCCAGCAGGTGTACGATCTCTTCCTCCCCCTGCCTATCTGGGAATCGCCCTACTATGCGCGGGACCTGCACGGTCTGAAAGACCTCTCCGAGGTGGGCAACGCGATCTTCAAGGAGATAGACCCGGTGCTGGTGCAGTTTCGCGGGAGCCCCCAGGAAATTGTCAAGGATGGGGAAGATTACCTTTTGCGGCTGCCGTTGCCCCACGTTGAGCTAGGCAAGGTCTCCATTACCAAGCGCGGAGATGAGCTATTTATTGCCATTGGCAACTTCCGCCGCGAAATGATTCTGCCGATGACGCTGGCCGACCGCCCGGCCCGCCGGGCAATGTTTCGCAACGGGGTGCTGGAGGTGCGCTTTGGCCCGCCCGAAACAGAGCAAACCACTGAACAACCTGCACCTGAGAGGTAATATCATCTTCACCTCCAACTATAGTATGGTATTATACCAAAGCCGGATAGATAGTCTAACCACAAAGGCACGGAGTACACAAAGAGAAACCCTTTCACAAAGCCTTCGTGCCCTTTGTGTCTTTGTGGTTTTTTACGTGTTCAGGCGAACATGGTATTACTCGCGCCGTTGTGCGAGCAGCAGGAGCGGCAGTGGCCCGAACGAATCAATACGCCGATACGCGCTTCCGCTGTTCACGCACAGGCCAGTAGATGAGCCGCCATCCAGGTTGAGGGCCGCGTCAATATCGAGATCGCTGGTGTGGAGCCACTGTGCCAGCTCGTGCAGCGTCAATGAACTGCTCAAAAATGCCATCAGCAGAACGCGCCCCCCGCGGTCTGTGGCAATGACACTGCGGCGGGCCCGCTTCGTATCGTGGGGACTGGAGTAGCTCAGCATCCCCCCCGGATTGATGAGCATAGGCCAGCCCTGGATGGCCTCCGCCAGCGGCTCATCCGAACAGTAGGGCTGTTCGGCCAGCGAACGCAGCGAGACATTTCCTTCGACATCCACGGCAAACATTCCCCCCTTTTCCTGGTAGCTAATCCCGTTGGTTTCGCCATTGCTAATAACCAGGGCCGTCGCACGGTATTGCTCATCGAAAAACCCGCCATTGATAGCAGCCAGGACCTCGTGCTCATCGCACCAGAGAGCCATAATCGTCGGCTGTTCCGGGCTGTAGGCCACCCGAAACTGCACCAGGGACGGATCGAGCCGCACCACGAAGAGGGGGGGCTGTTCCTCGTGGCTCAATATGCGGAGCGAACGCACCTCGACCCCCGCCTCGGTCTGGAGCCAGCCACTATCACCGGGCACGGTCGGTGTGGGCGAAGGGAGGGACGTGGTGGGCGCGGGGGCCGGGCGACACCCGGCCAGCAGCAACCAGGCCAGCAGCAGCAACACAACCGATAGTATCATCTGGCGGGGCGGGCTAGGCCCGGCGTGAGACAATCGCATCGTGGATACGCTTCCCCGTTTGCCATTCGCTGTGGGCCTGCTCATCTTCGAGCGCAAGCTGCACCCCGATGGGCCTGGCGCGGCCCTCGGTTGTAATAGACACCATGCTGAAATAGCCTGTCGTACAGAGCCGACGGTTGCCATTGAGCGCGTTTTCGCCATAGACATGGACACGAACAACAAGCGACGAACGCCCGACAAAAATGACACGGGCACGCACCTCGATAATCTCACTCTCATAGACTGGCTCCCGAAAATCAATATGTTCGCTGGATGCTGTAACAATTGGCTGGCGGCAAAACCGGAGGGCCGCAATGGCCGCAGTCTTATCCATCATGGCCATTGCGTCACCACCGAATATCGTTCGGTAGTAATTGGTCTGGCCTGGCAACACGAGGTCAGTGGTGGTCACTTCCGGCGCGGGGCGGGCGGGCCATTGATCGGGTTGACGGGACTGGTCGGGTTGATGGGACGGATTGTTCACTGGTGTTTCTTTCTAGGGTTTGTTCTGGTGTTCGTCAATCATAGGCTGGCTATTCCTGCTCAGAACCCTTGCCCCAGATTGTACCAGATTTTTGCTCAGAATACGTTCGTGAATTTCGTGAATTTCGTGAATTTTTCCGTTGACACACGATGGAAGCAATGATACACTTAACAATGTTGAATATCAATAGTCTCGAACAATCATAGTAGGGAGTGCAGGGATAGCAGCGATGATGAACGGAGAAAGGGAGGAATCGGGTGTCTGCCTGGCAGAAAGCCAACGCCTTTCGCTGGACAAAATTGAGCGAGCTATTTTGCACATTAGCTGGCTCGGCCAACGTCAGTTTATGCAGTTGCTTGAGGACCATCGGTTCCGCCTGACCTTGCCTCAGTTTTACACCCTGCTGCATCTGCACCAGGTGTCTGGCGAGTGCAAAATGTCGGACCTGGCTGAGGCAACCCACCAGTCGGCCGCTGCACTCACCGGTGTCATTGACCGCCTGCTCGCAAAACAACTTGTCGCCCGCACCCGCCACACTCGTGACCGGCGGCAGGTTATCGTCCTGCTCACCCCGCGTGGCAGCATGATCATTGACCAGATCAAACAATCGCGCCGAAAGCAAATGCAAGCAGCATTATCACTCTTGACCGAGGAAGAAATCGAAATTTTTTTACGTTTATTAGATTGTACGCTGGCTGGAATGCTTCGCGTATCTGACCAGCAATACCAGGAACACTATCAGGAGCAACATCAGGAGCAATACCAGGAACAAAGAAGAGAAAACAACAATGGAAGCAATGGACAACCTTCCTGAAAAGGATACGCTATCAAGATGTTTGTTGTTTTCTGCGGGTGTTTCATCGTTGGCAGATACCAGGTCCTCTCGAAAAAAGTGAACGTAAAAGATGCAAAAGTCGGATAATGATAAAAATGATAAGGAAGATTTAATGAGTCTGGATACCTCGACAAAACAAAATACTCATCCCCAGATGCCACAGGAACTGCAAGATTTGCCGCTGGTGGTGCTGGGGGAAATGGTGATTATGCCCCATATGACGGTGCCGCTCCAGGTGGGCCAGGGGAAATCATACCGGGCAATGGAGCATGCCTGGGAGGAAAACCACGAAGTTTTGCTCATCTTCGTTTCAGAAGACGAAATCGAAAGCTATAAAACCAATCAGGTGCAGCAGCTTCCCCCCATCGGCGTTATTGCCCGTTTGATGGAATTCATCAAATTGCCCGATGGTACAGTACGCATCATCCTCGAAGGGTTGCAACGGGCCCGCATTGGCGGGGTCGTGCAGAGCGACCCCTTCTACCTGGTGCGCTGTCAGCCGCTGGTAGACCGCGAGGTTGACGGCCTCGAAATTCAGGCCCTGATGGAGACCGTCAAGCAGCAGGTGGATGAATTTGTGGACCACCTGGGCGAAGTGCCGCAAGAGGCTGTTTCGTTTGTCCATCGGATCGAAACTCCTGGACACCTGGCCGATATTGTCACCTGGGGGCCGGCGTTCGAGTTTCCCGACCGGCTGGAAATTCTCAATACCCTCGACCCCGAAGAGCGGCTCCCCAAAGCCTATATGGTGCTGGCGCGTCGGCTTGAGCTGCTCCGCATTCGCCAGAAAATTCAGCGCGATACCAAAGAAGTGCTCGACCAGAGCCAGCGTGAGTATTTCCTGCGCGAACAAATGCGGATTATCCGGCGGGAACTGGGCGACGACGAAGAGGGAGATGATCCTATTGACGATTTGCGGCGCAAGATAGCCGAACTGGAAGCCCCGGACTACGTCAAAGAGCAGGCCCTGCACGAAGTGAAGCGGCTTGCGCACCAGGGGATGAATAGCCCCGAAGCCGGCGTTATCCGAAACTATGTGGATTGGATACTCAACCTGCCCTGGGCCGATAAAGAAGTGCCCGAAATTCACCTGAAGGAAGCGCAACGTATTCTGGATGAAGACCACTATGGGCTGGAAAAGGTCAAAGAGCGTATCCTGGAATATCTGGCGGTCCGCAAGCTGGCCGGCGACAAAATGCGCTCACCGATCCTCTGCTTTGTTGGCCCGCCTGGTGTCGGAAAAACAAGCCTGGGGCGATCCATTGCCCGTGCGCTGGACCGGCCCTTCATCCGAAACAGCCTGGGCGGTATCCGTGATGAAGCGGAGATACGCGGGCACCGCCGAACCTACATCGGCGCAATGCCGGGCCGCATCATTCAGGGCATGAAAACAGCAAAGGCGAAAAATCCCGTGTATATGCTTGACGAGGTGGATAAAGTCGGGCTAGACTTCCGTGGCGACCCGACCTCGGCGTTGCTCGAAGTGCTCGACCCGGAACAAAATGGCTCGTTTAGCGACCATTACCTGGAAATTCCCTACGATCTGAGCAAAGTTGTCTTCATTGCAACGGCCAACCAGACCGACCCCATCCCGCCGCCGCTGCGTGACCGGATGGAAATCATCGAGATTGGCGGCTATACCGAAGATGAAAAACTGGGGATTGCCCGCGGGTTTCTCATCCCCAAACAATGCGAGTTCCATGGGCTGGAAGAGGACCAGCTCCAGATTACCGATGCAGCGGTGCTCAAACTGGTGCGCGAGTATACCCGCGAGTCCGGGGTGCGAAACCTGGAGCGCGAACTGGCAAGCATCTGTCGCAAAGTTGCCCGCAAGGTGGCAACCGACAGCAACCCCGATAGCGACGAACCATCGGGGAATGAACAACAACCGTTTCTCCCGCCACTGGTTGACCCGAACAAACCGAACAACCAGCCATCAATAGCACTGGCGCGGCAGAATTCGACCACTGTAGGAGAAAGGCGATAACATTATGACTCTGTGTATGCCTCAGAACCCTGGCAAAAAGGAAAAATCGAACGCCGAAAAACCTTCGGCTAAGCAAAAAAAGCAGGACAAGCAACAGCAACACGAAGCGGAAAAGCAGCCCGCAGAAGGCGAAGAAGCCACGTCCCCCATGATGACTTTTGTCATAGATGCGGACGATGTGGCGACCTATCTGGGGCCCTCTCGCTTCAGCTATGGGCAAATGGAAGCGCAAGACGAAATCGGCGTGGCGATGGGGGTGGCCTGGACCCCCACGGGTGGCGACATCCTCAGCATCGAGGTGCTGCCCGTGCTTGGCAAGGGGTCTCTCCAGATGACCGGCCATCTGGGCAATGTAATGAAGGAGAGTGCCCAGGCCGCTATGTCCTATGCCCGTTCGCGGGCCAATCAGTTTGGCATTGAACCAGCCTACTTTGATGAACATGTGTTTCACATCCACGTTCCAGAGGGAGCCGTGCCAAAAGATGGCCCCTCGGCGGGGATTCCGCTGACCACCGCGCTCATCAGCGCAATGACGGGCAAACCGGTTCGGCGCGATGTGGCGATGACGGGAGAAATCACCCTACGGGGGAAGGTTCTCCCCATCGGCGGGCTGAAAGAAAAGACGCTGGCGGCCCATCGGGCCGGCATCAGGACCTTCATCCTCCCCAAAGAAAACGAGAAGGATATTGTTGATCTTCCAGAGAAGATCAAGCAGGACCTTGTGCTGATACCGGTTTCCTCTATGGACGAGGTGCTCAAAATTGTTTTGAACATGGAGACCCACCCGGAGACCCACGAGGAGGGCAACCCGGAGCCACAGGAGAAGAAAACCAGACGAAAACCACGGACGGGGGGGCGGAGCCAGCCTAACCCCGCCGCAGGGCAATAATACCAAATTTGCTTGATCACTTGTTATTGCCCTCACCCCCGCCGCATGCGTGCCCCCTCTCTTCCGTTGGGAGAGGGGGCAGGGTGGTGAGGGAGAGGCGGTTTATGTGTTTCCTCGGAGTGCGTTCAGTGGTCCGCTTTCAAAAAGCTGGCGCATTCTTCGGGTAAACAGGGGTTGATATGCATCCCGCTTCCCATTTCAAAGCCAGCCATCCGGCTGACGCGGGGGACCAGCGACAGGTACCAGTGGAAAAAGGTACAGTTTGCTTCTCGCACCGGGGTTGTGCGAATGATCATGTTGTAGTCGGGGTCATGTAGGGAGAAGTAGATGCGCCGCAATACAACGCCAAGCAACTGAGCCAGGTCGGCCATCTCCTGTGGCTCAACATCGAGAAAACTTGCCATATGCCGGTGGGGGACCACCCAGATGTGAAAGGGAGAAAGAGCCGCAAAGAGCAAAAACGCACTGAAATGCTTCCCATGACCAATCATACGCTCCTGGGATTCGGCCTCACTTTGCAGCATATCGCACACAGAGCACCGGCCCGTATCCCGGAAATAGTGTCGGGCCGCCTCCATCCGTCGGTGGACCCCGCCTGGTACCACGGGTAGTGCGATAATCTGGCTGTGGGGGTGCTGGAGTGAGGCACCGGCGGTCTCACCGTGGTTTTTGAAATAGATAATATGCTCAATACGCGGGTCGCCGGACATGGCTATCCCCCGCCGCTGGAAGGCATCCAATACCAGATAGATCTCATGAGGCGACATCAATGCCAGCGTGGTATTGTGTTGGGGATGATCAACCAGGACTTCATGGTATCCCACGCCGGAAATGCGATGGTACACGCCGCTGAAATCACGGGCGGGAATACCATCGTTCTGGAGAGCCGGAAACTTATTGCGCACCACCCTGGTTTGCCAGGGCCCCTCGCACGGAAACCGCTCAACCTCCAGATCTAGCTCTTCGTTTCCAGGGCAGAAAGGGCAACCGGCATCGTAGGCGTTGTATGTTTCGGTCAGCGTGCGCTGGTGTGCACCGGTAAAATCGTTAGGGCGGCGGGAGCGTTCGCTGGCGATGATCACCCATTCTCTCGTCACGATGTTCTGTCGTAATTCGGGCATAATTCCACACACCGATACTTCAAGGGAATGTTCTTGACAGGAAATTGTCTCCTGGTATTTTACCATATTTCGTTCACTTTGCTTGTTGGTAAGCGTTCAGCCCCTCACCTGTCCGCCTCTCATACCAAAACCGGATAGATAGTTTCACCACAAAGGCACGGAGTACACAAAGGGAATCCCTTTCAAAAAGCCTTTGCGCGCTTTGTGTCTTTGTGGTTTTTTTCAAGTGTTCAGGCGAACATGGTATCAGTGGGGGGAGGGAGCGCATCGGGGCAAGCGAGACGCTTGCGCTCCCAGGATCTCTCCGCAAATGTGAACCATGACCCATGACAGCCCCATGAGGAGTCGCCAGAAGGCGTGGTACAATACTTCCGCAAGAGGTTTTGGAAGAAGCAGGGAGAGAGAAATAGCGTATGAGCTATCATGAAGAAATTTTTATTGATGTGCGGCATGGTCGTGCTTTCGTTTCGCGCCACATTGCCGACAGTGATGGGTCGTTTTCGTGGGAGAGTGCGATAAACGAGCACGATATAGAGCACGAGGCTATAGAGGCGGTCAAAGCGCAAGGGGGCAAGTTGGAAAACGACGGACGGTATAAATGCCCAACGGTGCTGGCGGAAAAGGCTCGCTGGCCCCACCGCCCGACCTGATACCAGTTTGCTTTCAAACCAGCAAGAAAACTGCAAAGGGAGCAAAGAGCGCAAATGCGAAGGAGCAATGGAATGTAGTGTTCTGTTGCGGTTCAGAAACTGTTCTGGTCTAAGCGTCGGTGAGCTGGCGGTGCACCCACGCCTCCGCATCCGCGTGGTTTGAAATCTCCCCATCAAGCTGAGCGGCCCGAAGTTTCCGCAACAAACGCCCAAGCTGTGGGCCGCGAGCCACACCCAGTTGCTGGAGATCATGCCCGTTGAGCAGCGGTCTGACAGGACGCAGTTCTCGTTGGTAGCGTGCTATCAATGTGCTCAAAGGGGGATGCGCTACACAGCGCACCACATCCAGGGTCATCTCGCTCAGTGGGGTAAGCAGGCTATCTATCTCGCTGTTTTTCAGTCCGGGGATGCGGAGAGTGGGCAGGATTGTACGGGCCACGCCCACCTCACGCAGCAGGGTGGCCGCTTTGCCCGGCAGTCGGTAGCGGGCAATGCAGGCTTCGCGCCCCTCCGGGGTCAGCTCCCAGGTTAGTATTCCTAGCAAGAGCAGTGAGTGGGGTGTCGCTGACTGTGGACAGGTGCGAGCCTTCTGACAGCGTTTCGCAAGCGTTTCGTTCCAGCGCAGCGAGGGCACGATATGTGGGGTAATCCCCCACTCATCGGCCAGTCGCAACACCTCATCGGGTGCGGGTTCCTCAAGGGCCAGGCATAGCTCGCTCCGGATGCGCTCCGGACTGGTTTCCGCTATCCGTCCGGCGGCCAGCGCGGCTTTGAGCAAACGCAGCGTATGTGGCTCAAACCGAAAGGAAAGCCGCGCCGCCACCCGCAATCCCCGCACGATGCGAGTCGGGTCATCATCAAAACTTTGCTCGTGGAGCACCCGCAACACCCCGGCCCGAAGATCGCGCTGCCCCCCGAACGGATCAAGTAGCGGCGAGAAGGTTATTGCTTCACCAGTTATTGCTTCACCAGTTATTGCTTCGCCATGCGCCGATGCGCCCTCCCCCGATAGCTGTGCTGGTTGTGCTGGTTGTGCTGGTTGTGCTGGTTGTGCTGGTTGTGCTGGTTGTG
>DAOTUE010000028.1:0-66302 GCA_034436975.1 Chloroflexaceae bacterium | reverse complement strand
CTTGCAGAGAGTGCCTTGTACAACAGTCTAGCACACTCATTCAGTCGTGACAACCAGGAGAAAGGAGGATGGCGGCACTTCCTCCACCCGCTGAAGCAGGTGGTTTCCTGCGCCGCCACTTTTATGAACAGTAAGGATTAGAACGCTTCGATGTGGTAGATCCGTCCTTCTCCGTTTTGTTCGATATGGTCCTCAGTGCCTATCATCTTCTGTCCTGTGATGGCGGTGATAGCTCCGAGCAACACCCCAAGCGTATAAGTTGGGCTGGCGCACTCGGTGGAATAAACCTCGTAGCCGCCATCTTCTTTTTCCTTCACCGTCCTGATCAGACACAGGCGCGTTCCTTCTACACCCAGCGCACCACCGATTTTCTCCTGTATTTCGCTGGCACTGCTATGTTTCCCGGCCAACCCCATAGATTCGATGAGATCGTGTCCGCGCTGCCGCCCGGCATCAATGATCAACGCCTTTCCTGCCAGATCCTCTGCATCGTCGTGCAAATAGCGAAAGCAGATGACACTCATAAAAGGGCCTAATGTGGGGCGATCTACTTGAATATCTCTCATATGAACCTCACTTTGCTGCTTCTTCTTGTCGGTAACAACGGTATGTGATGCTAGAGCACCTTGCCAATTTCCCGGGCCGCTTCGCGGGCTTCAATCCGCACCATTCCCAGGTTTGCTCCCTGGCGCAAATTGATGGCCAGGAGACTCTGATCGCTGGCGGGCAACACCATAAACAGACCGTTATCGGCATCTATAATCGTTTCCTTCGGGACACCAACACGCAGTTCCCCCGATACCCGCCGCGTAACTCCCATCATTGTTGCTGCTACTGCACCAACGCGGTCGGCATTGACTTCGGTAGACATACGTGAAACCAGAACAATGCCATCCATCCCCACAGCCGCCACGCCCGCGACATCGTTTCCGGTGTTCGTGCGAAGTCGGTCCAGTATCTCTGCGATTTGTTCCTGTCTTGTAGCCATGCGTTCATCTCCTTGTTTTCTTCTATGCCATTCTGGAGTATTGTACCAGAGATGCAACTGTTTTTGTTGGTTCTGTTGGCAACATGTGTGGCAAATATGCTCCCTGGCAACAGGGCAAAGTGGCGAAGTCTTTTTTTGTTTTCTCTGTCATTGCGAGCGATGCGGAGCGCGGGCGGCGATGTAATCAGGTAGTGTGCGATGTTGGCTGCGGTGTGACTGCGTTCGGCTGCGGTGTGACTGCGTTCGGCTGCGGTGTGGCTGCGTTCGGCTGCGGTGTGGCTGCGTTCGGCTGCGGTGTGGTTGCATTGTTCCAATGTGGCTCCGCTTCGCTCACGATAACTATGACAAGCCAGTGGGGTATTTCTGGTTCAAACCATCATGCTGGTAGAATGTCTCGTTGCTTGTGTTTGTGTATTGCTATGTTCGGTGTGTTATTGTTGTTCCTTTGCTTCTTTACACTGGCTCCCTGTACCTGCCTCTATTGTACCTCAACGCAGATGATTCAGGTATTCGTATATCTGCGTAGTTCCCCGATTGAAAATACGTAGTTTTACTACGTAGATACGAGTTCTCTTCCCCTAGCTCCGGCGGCCCTTCGGAGAGCGTGTCCGCCGGCCCTTGCCCCTTTCGGTGGTTCCTGCGCCCGATTCTTGCTCAGAGGATGCGGGTTTTTGCGTTGTCTCCGAATCACTCGTCGGCTCATCGGGTTCCGATTTTCTCGCTGTGCTTTTCTTGCGAGAGCCAGTTGTTGTCGTAGATCTGCGCGTTGTTGTCTTGCGCGATGGTGTTGATGCAGGTTTCTTCTTCGTGGCGGAGGTGGCTTCTGCTGGCTCTTCCGCTGGCTCTGGCGCGGTAGGCGCAGCTTCCGCGGGCTTCTTCTGGACTCGGCGCGACTTCGGAGCAACTTCTGCTGGCTTCTCCGCTGGCTCTGGCGCGGTAGGCGCAGCTTCCGCGGGCTTCTTCTGGACTCGACGCGACTTCGGAGCAACTTCTGCTGGCTTCTCCGCTGGCTCTTCCGCGGCGGGCGCAACTTCTGCTGGCTCTTCCGCTACCTCTGGCACGGCTTCTGCTGGCTCTTCCGCTGGCTCTTCCGCGGCGGGCGCAGCTTCTGCTGGCTCTTCCGCTGGCTCTGGCGCGACTTCGGGAACATCGGCCTCATCCGAGACAACAGGCATCGGTTGGTGTCGTTTCTCCGGATGCGTGGGTGGAGGGAGCGTTTTCAACAGTCCCATCGGCGGCGATGTTGTTTCTTGCACCACGGGACGGCGTTCTTGAACGGGTTGTTGTTCGTGCGAGCGATGCAAATTTAGCTTTCGTGTTGCAGGCTCCGGCACGGGGGCAGGCTCCGGCTCCGTCTCTGCGGGCGCAGGCGCAGGTTTTGGCCCTGCCGCCACGGGCACAGGTTCTGGCGCGGGCGCAGGTTCTTCCGGTGCGGGCACGGGTTCTGGCTCCGACACTTTCTCTGCCTCTGCGGGCGCAGGTTCCGCCACGGGCACAGGCGCAGATTCCACCACTGCGGGTTGTTCCGTAGATAGGGGAACAACTTCGTGGGGCGGCTCTATGCGAGCAGGCGGAGGTGGCGGGGGCGCAACTGGCACACCAGCTTCCCCCCCATCCGTGCGCACCCATTCTGGTTGTGTGGGTTCGTCCGTTCTTCTGCGGGCAACAAGCCAGATAAGAACAACGATAATCACCAGCACAATCAGGATGGCAAGAATGAAAATTCCTCGTAATACATTAACCATATACTCTGTTCTCCAGCGCGTTTTGTATGCTTCGTCAACTTAAACCAGGTGCCCATTGTACCATAAGCGCGAATGATGCATAATCGTTCAGTCTCCCCACCTGGACTCCCCCCAGTGGAGAGATGAATTGGGAGAGGGGCTATGCTTGCATCGGGGCAAGCGAGACACTTGCGCTCCCAGCGATTGTCCCAACATAGTGAACGCCTACGATGATGCTACTCTTCGGGTTCGGGAACGGCTGTCGGGCGCATAAAGAGCGGTACGCCTTCCCAGCTTTCGTCCAGTCGCTGTAGCGGGGTGGGGGTAGGTGTTGGGGGCGGCGGGGTCGGGCGCAGGGTGGGAGAAGGCACACTCGATGACTCGTTGCCATATTCGGGCAGCGGCGGCTGAGATTTGCCCGGTATCCACCAGGGCGTGTAGAGATTGCCTTTGCAGGGTTGCCCCGGTCCGGAGACAAACTGAACATAGCCGTGCCAGCCGGGGATGCCCGACACAACCAGCACCCCCTCATCACTACGGATAATAACGTGGAAGTAGTTATCCACAACATAGCCCAGGCCCGTTGCTTTTGTAATGCTGTGGTAGGTCTTGCAATCATGGTTTTCTATGTAGATCCCGACGCTGAGCAGCACAATAGTATCGCCATCAACCACCAGAGTAAACCGTTCGCCCTGGCCCGTGATACCATCGGTAATGTTGGCCGGCTCCTGCCCCCGCAGCGGTGCGGGGATGAGCAGCATACTCATACAAAGGAGCGTCAGCAGCAGGTTTCTTCTCGTATTCATTGGTAATTTCCTTCGCTAGTCTTTCTGTTCATCTTAATCACTCTGGAAAAGAGAGCGCAGCAGCGAAAGGTTTTTCTCATCTTCTGCCAGGTCCTTCCCTTTGGGGGTTTCGAGTATCATTGGCAGGGAGCGGAAGCGCGGGTCATTGAGCAGCAACCGAAACGGCTCGATCCCCAGGCTCCCCTCGCCAATGTGCTCGTGGCGGTCCACGCGGGTGCCCAGGTCCTTTTGTGAATCGTTCAGGTGAAATACCTTGATCCGTTCGAGACCAATGATACGGTCAAATTCGGCAAACGTCGCGTTGTAGACATCGGGTAAGCGAATATCGTAGCCCGCCGCGAAGATATGGCAGGTATCCACACACACGCCGAGCCGCTGTTGCTGCGAGACGCTCTCTAGCAGATGGGCCAGGTGCTCAAAGCGATACCCTAGCGTTGTCCCCTGGCCCGCCGTTGTCTCCATCAACACCATCACCGAATCCCCCGCGTCATCGGCAAAAAGCCGGTTGAATGCCTCGGCAATACGGTGCAACCCGGCATCTTCGCCGCTCTCGACATGGGAACCGGGGTGCATCACCAGGTAGGGAATATCCAGAGTTGCGCACCGCTCCATTTCATCGGCAAAGGCCGCGATAGATTTTTCCCACAGTGCAGCATCGGGCGAAGCGAGATTGATGAGGTAGGAATCATGGACAACGACAGGGCGAATGCCGCTGCGCTCCTGTTCAGCTTTATAGGCGGCAATGGTTTCAGGTTCGTAGGGTTTCGCCTTCCACTGCCGCTGGTTCTTGCTAAAAATTTGTATAGTCTCGCAACCCACGCCCTCCCCACGGGCAAAGGCTTTTTCCAGTCCCCCGCTGATGGGCATATGGGCCCCAAGCAATGGCATAGTTCCCCCCCGTGTTTCCCCCTGTTCCCCTTGCTAAAACTGTTCGAGAAAACGCACGTCGCCGCTATTGAACCAGCGAATATCATCAATGCTATACTTGCTCATGGAGATGCGCTCGGGGCCGAACCCGCCAGCAAACCCGCTGAACCGTTCGGGGTCGTAGCCGCCATTGCGGAGCACGTTCGGGTGGACCATTCCACAGCCGCCAATCTCCAGCCAGCCGCTATATTTGCAGACGCGGCACCCCTTCGCCCCGCAGACAAAGCAGGTCACATCCATCTCCGCGCTTGGCTCGGTAAAAGGGAAGAAGGAAGCTCGCAAGCGGACTTTTGTCCCCTCGCCAAACATCCGCACCGCGAAATGGTCGAGCGTTCCCTTGAGATCGCCCATTGTGATGCTCGGGCCAACAGCGAGAAACTCAAATTGATGAAACTGGATCTCGCTACGGGCGGTAATCTGCTCGTTGCGGTAGCATTTGCCGGGCAGCAGCACCCGCAGTGGTTCGGGCGCGTAGCGGTGCATGGCGTGGAGTTGCCCCGGCGAGGTGTGTGTCCGCATCAGCACTCTGGGCGCATCGGGGGGCATTTCCACATAGAAGGTATCCTGCATATCGCGGGCGGGGTGGTCGGGGGGAAAGTTGAGCAAGCCAAAGTTGTAATCATCCAGTTCTACCTCGCGACTCTCCCACACCTGAAACCCCATTTCGGCAAAAATTGCGGAAACCTGCCGGAGCACCTGGTTGACAAGGTGCATCCGCCCGACATCTGGCAACCGTCCTGGCAGCGTCACGTCAACCCGGTCGGTTTGCAGGCGGGCCTCTTGCTCGCGGCTTTTGAGGTGCTGCTCAACACGGGCAAACGTTTCATCAAGAGCGGTGCGTATCGCATTGACCCGCTGGCCCACGGCGGGGCGTTCTTCGGCGGGGATGGAGCCAAGCGAGCGGCTCAGACGGGTGATGGACCCTCCCTTGCCCAGGTAGCGACTTTTCCAGGCCGCCAGGTCTTCCAGCGTTGCGGCAGCTTCCAGTTCCTGCCGTGCCTGCTGCTCAACCTGAGCGATTTCCTCGTGTACGCTTGTTATCGTCATAGATCTCTCATCTCTCGTTTCTTCATGTTTCTCTCCCGGCATTTTGCGAAACAGTAGTCAGGGGATATAAAGGCTCCCGTACCAGTATCATACCAAGTTGTGACCAGAATCGCAATTGGGTCTCAATGTCTCAATGGGCGGGGGAGGGGTACTGGTTTTTCTGCTGTATCCGCACGGCGCGGCGGATGCGCCGTTTGGGGTTGACAAAGCGTTCAAGCCCCTGGAGTGAGATATTGATAGTCATGGCCAGCATGGCCAGGGCAATGGAGCCGGCCCAGATCTTGTTGTGGTTGTTCTGGGCAATACCATCGAAAAGCAACGTTCCCAACCCACCGGCCCCAAACTTGGCCCCGATGGCCGCAATGCCGATGGTGACAATGGCCGCAATACGCAGTCCGGCCAGCATAATCGGCAGGGCCAGCGGAAACTGGATCTTCCACCAGCATTGCCAGCGGCTCATCCCCATGCCGCGGGCCGCCTCCAGGACAGACGATTCTATTGAATCCAGTCCGGCAACAACATTGCGGACCAGCACAACCTGAGCATAGACCGTGAGGGCAACGATAACCGAGACGGAATTGAGACCAAACACGGGCACCAGCAGGATGATAAGGGCCAGGCTTGGGATGGTGTAGAAGATGCCAAGCGTTCCCATAATGGGGATGGTTAGCCAGCGGTGGGCCGTGATGAGGATACCGAGGGGGAGCGCAACCAGCACACTGATGATCAGGCCTGTACCCGTCATAGCAAGATGCTGGAGCAGCAACTGGAGAACACTCCCACTATGTTCCAGAAGGTAGCTCATAGGTGGTTCTCTCCCTCCTCCTCAACCGAACGATAGTAGCCGCGGAGGTCTTCGGGCAGCATGGCCGCTATGCGCTGCATCATATTGGTTGTCAGGCGATTGACAAGGCGCGGAGAGAGCTTTGCATCGGGGGGGGTATCTATCTGGTAGGGCGTTCCCACACGCAGCAAAATTTCCTTGCCCTGAAATGAGCGGGCGACTCCATCTTGCGACCCGATGAGGGCCAGCGGAACAATGGGGACGTTGTTTCGTATGGCCAGACGCACTGTGCCCCCAAGCCCCCGTTGCAATATGCCCGTCCTGCTGCGATGCCCTTCGGGGAAGACCAGCAACGCGGCCCCCTTGCGAAGGGCCTGCTCCGACGCGCTGAGCGCGGTTTCGTCGCGCTGACCGCGCTGGATGGGGATAACTTCCACGGTGCGAAAAAACCAGTTTTTCAGCGGGTGCTCAAAGAGTTCGGCCTTGCCAAGCCACGAGAGCCGATAGGAAAGCGGGAGGAGCGCGGCCACAGCGATAATATCTATCCAGTGAACATGGTTCATGACCATGAGCATGCCGCCAATGTTGCGGGGCGGGAGATTTTCCAACCCTTCGGCCCGCCACTTCCACCACCCTATTCTGCTAAAGAAACAGGGCAAGGCGATGACGGAAACGTAGATTGCCTTCGTCAGCATGGTTGATCAACTTTCTGCCTCAAGAGTTCTGGCTCAAAATCAAGTATTATCACGTTTTGCCAACCGCTTTCGATTATACCACACGGTGCCGGGTGGTGCGCCTACCCCCAGGGCGGCAGCGGCGCAACGTGCAGGGTGCGCTCGGTGTGGCAGGTGACGAGGCCCGGCGACCCGCCCGGCACACGGCGCACCTGGCTACGCCGGGCCATATCCACCTCGACGGATGGTTCGGCGCGGGCGCGGCTGAAGAATGCGGCCAGACCAGCCGCCTCGTGCAGAGTAGTTTCGGGCACCTCGCGCCCGGCGGTGCGGACCAGCACATGGGCACCGGGCATCCCGCGGATATGGAACCACAGGTCGTTGCCCCCCCCGATACGAAACGTTACTTCACCATTCTGTGCTGCGCTCCGCCCCACGTATATATCAAACCCATCGCTGGAGGTAAGGCGGAGCGGCTTGAGCCGTGCGGCCTTGCGCTTTTTCTGTTTCTGGGCAGGGGCGGGGATATAGCCCTGCTCAATCGTCTCCTGGACAAGCTGCTCAATCTGTTCGCGTTCATCGGCAAGCTCAAGCATCACCACAAGCTGCTCAATCCCTGCAAGCTGTGTTTCGGTTTGCTGGAGCCGGTTGCGTATCTGCTCAATGCCGCTGCGGGCCTTCTGGTAGGAGCGAAACCGCGCATGGGCGCATTCGAGTGGGCTTTCATCGGGGTCAAGGGTGATCTGCTGCCCTTCAACTTCGAGCACCCGCTGGCCCGGCTCGATGGTGTGGAGAAAGGCCAGGATCATCTCCCCCTCCCATCGGAGGATGTCGGGGTGGCGGCTCCGCTCACGCTCCCGCTGGAGCTGCTGTTGCTGCCGCTGCAACCGTTCGCGGGCCCCCTCTAGCTGACGCAGCACCTCGGCGCGGTACTGGTGGTGGCGAGTGAGATCCTGGTGAGAAGCGTAGAAATCTTCGAGAGCCGCGCTGATAGAGGGATACGGCTGAATGTTGTGAACATTGGCAAGATGGGTCAGCACATAGGGTGCGCAGGCCTGCGGTCCCTCTTCACCCATCGCCAGCGTTGGCTCCCAGGGAGCAGCGTAGATATGGCGCAGTTCGGCGGCCAGTCGCTCGCTGTTGTCCAGTGTGTCCCCCCCGGCGCGGAATACCACCTCGCGGGCCACCAGTGGCGACACCCCGCGATAGCCTCGCACCAGGGCCCGCACCAGACTGCTCTCGTCGGAGCCAGCAATCTGCTCCATCTCCGCTGCTGTGGTTGTGCGCGGGTCGGGCCGGTCCTGGGCGGGCGGCAGCTCATACGCATGGCGCGGTAGAATAACCCTCCGGCTCATCCGGGGGGGCACCCGTTTGATACTCTCCAGGATATGGTTGTCCGCATCCACCAGCATGATATTGCTGCGGCGATCCATCGGCTCGATAATGAGTTCGCACGAGAGATGCGAGGGAGCGTGGTCCAGATCTTGCCGGGAGTTATCCGGAGCGTTATCCGGGGAATTATCGGGGGAGTTGCATGTCCTGGAATCTTTGACTATACTAACAAGGAGAACTCGCTCCAGGGAAGGCTGCGTAATAGCGGTAATACACCCACCAAGCACATGCTTCCGGAGCAGGAGGAGGAGCGGCGTTGCTTGTTCGACCCCACGCGATACCTTGTCACGCACCAGGTGGACACGGGCAAATTGCGGATGGGACGAAGCAAGGAGCTGGTAGCGTTGGTGATGGGAATAGACTTCTAGCCCGATGCTCCAGGCATCGGGAAGCAACACCCGCTGGATACGACCATGCAAAATCGTGGCGCGGAGTTCATCCGCAACGGCGGCCAGCGTCAGGGCATCAAAATACATTGAAAGCGCACCTCTTTGTTATGTCAACACTAATTCCCGTTCTTATTGGCTTGAGAGCGAACGGGTATGAATAGCTCATCACTCGTATTGTTAAGGGTACCACATCGTGAGAAAAACAGAAACACAACAGAACCGGATACTCGAAGGGATGCCCCCTGCTCCCCTGCTTATCGTGCTCTCCGGGCCGTCGGGGGTGGGCAAAGACTCGGTGCTGATGCGGATGCGAGAACTGGGGTTCCCGTTTCATTTTGTTGTTACGGTGAATGCCCGCCCACAGCGACCCGGCGAGATAGACGGGGTAGACTATCATTTTGTCTCCCCCGAACGGTTTGAAGAGATGATAGCACACGATGAACTGCTTGAGTGGGCCCGAGTCTATGGGCAATATCGCGGCATTCCCAGGTGGGAGATCCGCGAGGCCCTTTCGAGTGGTCGTGATGTTATCTTGCGCGTCAATGTGGATGGCGCGGCAACGGTCAAGCGGATTGTACCCGGCGCAATCCTGATTTTTATTGCGCCCGGCTCCATTGAGGAACTGCGCCACCGGCTGATGGTGCGCCGGACCGATTCGCACGAAGAGATTGAGCGGCGGCTGGCCGTGGCGCAACACGAGATAGCGATGGTGTCGGGGTTTGATTACGTCATCATCAACCGCGAAGACTGCCTTGATGAAACGGTGGGACACATCCGGGCGGTTATCACGGCAGAAAAACACCGCGTCTATCCACAGCATATCCAGCTATAAGGTGGATCGGGCCTGCGCTCCACAGGGCCATCGGGCCGGTGTTTGAGCGCACATCCCCGATATTGACAATACCAGAGAGAGGCAGGGACGTATGACCCAGAAACTGCTAACCAGAGGATCGGAGATCCGGGAGAAAACCCGCAAGCAACAGCAATCAATTCAGAAGCACGCGATCCTGTTAAGTGGACTGTTGTTGATGGTGGGGTTGTGGGCCGCCCTGGCTCTGCCAATGCCGAGCGATACCGGCGTGCTGGTTGTCGGCGAACCAAGCCCCGTCAGTATCCAGGCCAAGCACCGCGCCGAGTTTATTAGCGATGTGCGGACCGCCGCGGCCCGCGCCCAGGCCGAAGCCGATCCGAGCAACCTGGTCTACCAGACCAACCGCGACCTTCCCGCCGATCAGCGAGCGCGGCTTGACGATCTCCTGAATTCCATTACAAACATCCATTCTGACCCGACCCTGAACAACGATGAAAAACTGGACAAACTGCAAGAATTGTCAAGCGCAACGGGCGTGCTTTCGGGTACGCTGGGCCAGACAATTGTCTCGCTCGATAGCAGCGATTGGGATGCTGTTCGCAAACAAACTCTCAACCTCTATGACCGGGCTATGTATACCCATTCGTATGAGCTAGATGAGGAAACATTGCGTCAGCTTCGAGAGCGGACACTCCCCTACTGGACCCAGATAACCAGCCTTTCGCCCACCCAGCGCGACCTCGTGCTGGCCTTTACCTCGACCTTCCTGCGCGTCAATCGCTCCCTGGACACCGAAGCAACGCAGCAACGCAAACGCGAAGCTCGCGAAGCAGTGGAGCCAATGCGTGTGGTTGTTCAGGAAGGGGAAAACATCGTCCGGGTAGGCGAATTTGTCACGCCAGAGGTGATAGAGAAAGCGCGGGCCACCGGCGCGCTCCCCCGACACCTCACCTGGATTGCTGTGCTTGGACTGGGGTTGTTGTGCGGATTATTCTCGTTCATCTTCCTGCTGTTCCTCAAGTTTCTCCAGAAGGATCTGGTTCGGCAGTATCGCCCGCTCCTGGTCATCATTATGGTGCTTATTGCAACCGCAATGGCCGCCCGCCTGCTCCAACCGGTCTGGAACGAACATACCTATGCATTCCCGCTGGCAAGTGCCATTCTCGTTCTGGCGGTAACATTCAATCTGCATATTTCGCTGGGGGCGGCGGTCCTGTTGAGCATCGTCATCGGGCTTATGGACAATGCCCCCCTGGAAATCATGACGGTGATGCTCCTGGGGAGTGCCACGGCCATTTTTATTGTGCGCGGGGCCGAACGGTCGCTCACGTTCCTGCTGGCCGGTGTCGGCGTGGCCGCCACCACAATGCTTGGTCAACTGGCGTTTTGCCTCTTTCACAATGGGGAGCTATGTATGGGAGAGATCCCGACCATCTTGCTCTTTAGCGGAACCAACGGGGGGATGTCGGCCATCCTTGCCCTGGGGTTGTTCAACCTGGTGGGCAACGCCGCAGGCGTGGTGACACCGCTCAAACTGATGGAACTCTCGCACCCTTCGCAACCCCTCTTGCGCCGCATCATCCACGAGGCTCCCGGCACCTACCACCACAGCATTGCCGTGGCAAACCTGGCCGAAGCCGCCGCCGATATTGTCGGGGCCGATGTCCTGTTGTTACGGGTGGCCGCCTACTATCACGATGTGGGAAAAACACTCCGCCCGTTCTTCTTCACCGACAACCAGATCGGGCGCGAGAACGTGCATAACGACATTGACCCACACACCAGCGCAGAAATCATTATTGACCATGTGCGCGAGGGGGTAAAAATTGCGCGGGCCGGAGGTCTTCCGGAGCAGATCATCGAGTTTATCCCAACGCATCATGGGACGAGCGTGGTCGGACACTTCTACCAGATGGCCCTGCGCCAGCGAGACAGCGTGAAGATCGAAGATTTTCGCTACCCCGGCCCGCGCCCCTGGACCCGCGAACAGGGCATCCTCATGCTGGCCGACTCGGTCGAGGCAACGGTGCGCTCCAAAGCACAGCATGGGAAGCTGGTGCAGATGCACGCGGGAGAAAACGGCACATCGAACAATGGGGGACAGACGATTGAGCAGGTGGTAAATATGATCATTGATGAGCGCGTCGGGAACGGGCAACTTGATAACACCTCGCTCACCCTGCGCGACCTGGTGCTCATCCGCCAGGCCTTTGTCACCAGCCTCCGAAGTATCTACCATCCCCGAACAGAGTATGCACCACAAATCGTGCGGAGTAGTGGTGCCACCAGCTAGGAGAAGAGATTTCCTGAGCCTGCTGCCCCAAAAAGCGACAGGATTCGTATGCTATACTGGGAGGCAGCGATGAGAGTATACTGTGACTGGGAGATAGGCGACGGACAGATAGCTAGATAGTCTAATAGTCTAGATAGTCGAGGGGAAGAGGTCAAACACTGTGTGGAGATATGACCGGTTTGAGAAAATCTTGATAACCCTCTGGGGGGCCATCGTCATCATCACCATGCTGAGCGGAAACCTGCTCGTGCTGCTCCTGGTGGTCGCGAGCTATCTGCTCCTGCAAGTAGCCATGTGGTGGCGGCGGCGCAATCTGTAGCCAGTGCCCTGTGACCAGCACTGTGTCCCCAGGAGGCAGGAATGCTCGGAATATGGGAAAGGAGTGTCCAGGATATGCCGATATTGCTCGTGTTTCTTCTGCTGTCTATTGTCTTGATTGCCGGATTGATAGGATTCTTTCGTTTCTACGAGGGGATGTATGCTTCGATGTATGACGAAGAGAAAAACAAGCCCCCCGACTGGAGCAAGAAACGAAAAAAATAGCTCGATCCTCTAGCGCAAACCTGGTGCGCAAACCTGGTTCGCAAAGGAAAAAAGTAAGCGTTCAGTGTTGTTCGGGCAATCCCTGATCCCTGAGAGCGCAAGCATCTCGCTTGCCCCGAGGTGGGCGTGTCCCCCCTCCCAATCCCTCCCCCCCGCCGGGGGGAGGGCAGGTGGGGGGCTGAACGATTACCTTCTCACGCATTACCGTCGCCACATCGCTCATTCCAGGGCAGCGTAATGGTGACAAGCGTGCCCGCCCCTTCCATGCTTGATACCTCAATCCTCCCCTCGTGCTGCTCAATAATCTGTTTGCCAAGATACAGCCCCATCCCACTCCCATAGGGTCTGGTCGAGGCGAAAGGCTCGAAAACCTGCGCCAGTTGTTCGGCACGCATCCCCCCGCTGGTATCGAGAAAGGTGATCGTGCAGGAGGGATAGGGACCCTCATCCGTATCAATCTCCCCATCGTTCCAGCGACACCCTATTGTAATATCGCCGCCGTCGGGCATAGATTCCTGAGCATTGAACACAATACCGAGAAAAACCTGCCGCAACACATCGGGTTGCCCATAGAGCGGGCGAAGGTTCTCATCGGCTTCCAGGTAGACGCGGATCTGCTGTTTCTCAAAATGTTGTGCCGCAAACTGCTGGACTTTGCGGAGCAACTGGAGTATATCCAGACACTCCCAGCGCGTGTCGGGCATGTGATACAGGTGGAGGAAGCTCTTGAGTGTGCTTTCCAGCAAGGAAAGCTCCTCGCGGGTTTTGGTCAAATAGTGCTGCATCTCGTCCGACTTCTCAACTTCGACCGTACAGGCATCCAGGTTTTCACCAATCTGATGAATAGGCGAACTCATATCGTGAACCACGCGAGCAGCCATTTGCCCCAGAATGTTTTGCTGCCCCTGGAGCATAAGCTGACGCTGGAGCTTCTCCTGGAGCGTAATATCGAGCCACCGTTCGAGATAATACACAATCTCTTCCTGCGCATCTCGTACAGCAATGCGATTGATTTCAAACCATCGGTGCTGCCCCGTGACATCGGGAAAGAACAACCGCATCACCCGGTTTTCTTCACTCTCCCCAGGTGAAGATCCCGAAGGTTTCTTCATCTCTATGATCATCTCCCCTCGCTGTTCCAGGTCTTCCCAGATTTCCGAAACATCTTTGCCAACAACCATTTGATGGGGGCTTCCAACAATCGTATGATTGAACGCCTGGTTTGATTCGAGAATAACCTCTTGCGGGTCAAGCAACACCAACCCCTCCGGCAAGCTATCAAAGACCACGCGGAGCAAATCGGAGCTTTGTTGGACCATGCGCGTTCGCTCGGCAACCATCGTCTCCAGCGTTTCGGTCTGCCGCTTGAGCTGCTCAACCAGCTTCATATTGGCACAGGTCGCAGCTATCACGTTGGTAAACGTCGTAATCATAGACCAGATATTGGGCGAGAAGTTTATTTCGCTGCCCGATGTGCTAACGAGGACAATCACCCCGCTGGCCGTGCCGCGGTGAATGAGCGGCATGGCAACGAAGGTGCGGGTAGGATGTTCGGGCGAATCTGAGTCGGTGAAAATATTTTTCCGGTCCCAGGCATTTCTCGCGGCAACCGTGGCCTGTTTCAAAATCAAGCGGTTATTGGGCTGGTTTAGCGCAGGCGGCAGCGAAACCGGCGAGAGTTTCATGCTCTCCTGGCTCAAGAAGAGCAGCCCGAAATCTACCCCAAACACCGAAGCACTCTTCTCCTGGAGCATCGCAGCGAGATCCTCATAGGTTCGTTCTGCTGTGAGATACTGGCTCATGGAGAAGAGAGCCAGGGCCTGCTCGCGGCGCAAACTTTCCTCATGATACCGGCGCGAGGAATTGAGAGCCACGCCGGCCTGAGCCGCCACCCCCTCCATCAACAGCATATCGCGGCTGGTAAAGTGGTTGGGCGTGGGATGATAGACGGTGAGCACGCCGAGCGTTGTCTGCGCCTGACGGATAGGCAAAACAATTGCGCTGCCGGTGCGCTGCCATTCGGCATAGGGTATCCAGCGTTTATCGCGGGAAACATCGGGCAACACCACACTGCGCCCATTTCGCAAGGCCCACCCCGCCAGCCCACGGTCGAGGATAGAGCGCGTCATAAGCGTGGTCAACTGCTGAACCTTCCCCTCGGAAAGACTCATTGCCAGATCAATCGCGCCATTGCCTCCAAGCAGCACAACGCTGGCGTTTGAAATGCCCAGGTTGCTGACCATGACATGCAGCATTCGTTCCACAATGACAGCCGAATCGAGCGTCTCGCGAAACTCGATAGACAACTGCAAGAGGAGCGCAGTCCGCTGAAGTTGCTCGTTGAGATTGCGTTGATCGAGATGATGATCCAGATTTTGCGCCGCTTCTGGATCGTGGGGAGCAGAAATCTCCCCCTGGGGCCCGCCGGCCTCTCCCTCGGCAACCGACGAAGCAAGACGTTCCATACGTTCGCCGTTCGAGGGGAGAGAAGGCATGGCGGGTAATTCCTGGCCAGCCAGGAGGTGCTCATTTGTCTGCTGCAAATCAAGCACCAGGTCAATCAGTTCTGTAGGAGAAAGCTGTTGAAGTTCTTCTTTTTTCATCATAGACGCACCATTAAGAACCAGTAAAGAATCATTTCCTTCCAGGAACACCCTGTTTTATGAGGAAACGACGTACTATTGAGTATAGCGGAAAATCTCCCCTATTTCAGGGTTGCGATTTTTGGCTATTTCCTATAATATACTATATGAATAGCCACTTTTCCATTGGATAATGTCTGACATTTTTCTCGCTATCCCAGAGAAGGGGCGTGAAGAAGCAGAAAACAGGTATCGTCGGAATGCAAAGGAATGCTTTCAAAAAGGGAAAAAGGGAACAACAGAGATGCTCGTTGCGGAGGAAGTCAGACCTCCCAGTTTCCCCAACCGAGAGATGCTCGCGTCTTAATTCGAGTAAGCACAAACGTCGCAAGTGTGGAAAGGAATACTGAATGGCTACACGACAGGAACAAATTGCCGAAATACTGGATCGACTCAATACCAACGCAGGGACCGATGTTGCTGGTGTGGCGGCCGTGGGGATGGATGGTATCGTCCTGGTATCGCGGATGTCTGCCGAGGTGAATGCAGACCGGGTAGGAGCAGTGGCGGCAACAATGATGGGGGTAACGCGCCGTGTTTCGGGCGAACTCCGTATCGGATCGCCGAGAGAGACTATCATTGATGCTGATAACGGATTGTTTATGGTTTTGCCTTCGGGAGAACAGAGCCTTCTGGCTATCAACCTGAAACAGGGAGCGAATCTCGGAATGGTCCGCATCGAGGCCCGCGAGGCTGCGAAAGAGATTGCCAGAGTGTTGTAGGTGGGAGAGGTCGGAACCATTGGAAAGAGAACCACTCAGGCCAATGTTTCCCAACAAACCACCCGACATCCGAGAAAACGCAATGGAGAACACGATGGACACTGTTGACAGACGAAGAAAGACAGAAAACAAAGGGGGGTATGATGGCCGAAGAGCGTGAAAGCTGGAATATCAAGGATGAAGCGGTCCTTGCCGAACTCGTGATATTGATGGGATTGAGAGCAGAAGAGTCCGCGTTGCTCAGCTCCGTCTCCGCACAGGCGCAGACAACGGCCCCGGAGATGACAAAGGTCTTTTATGAGCGGTTGCTGGGCCACCAGAACACGCATGAATATCTCCAGGACGTGAGCAACGAACGAATGCATTCGATGCTCGGAACCTGGTTTATCGAGTTGTTTGGCGGCACGTATGACGAAGCCTATGCCCGGCAGCGGATGAAGATAGGAGAGATCCATGTCCGTATCGGGTTGCCGGTGCGCTACCCGTTGGCCATGCTCGATGTCATCCTCCCGTTTGGCGAAAACGTGGCTCGCCAGAGTGCGCAACCTGAGCAAGCCGTTGTCGCCTTTCGCAAGGTGCTGGCCCTGGATGTTGCCGTCTTCAACCAGGCCTATGAAAACAACCAGCTTTGGCATCTCTCAGAACTGGTTGGAGGAGAACGTCTGGCCCGTCTGCTCCTTGCAGGCAAAGGGTAGGAAGGCTCTGGGCGGTCAGGTGGAACGGAAGCCTTGCCCAGGCCTCCCCCACCTGACCGGACAACCGAATCATAAAGATGGCAAAAGACCACAAAATATGCCACCTGGCATAGAGAGGTTATGCTGCCTGGGAGAGAAACCCCACACAAGTTTGCTTTATACTGGTGTATGACGGCAGCACGCACGCACGGGAAGAAATATGATGACGACGTTTGAGCACGCAAAAGGAACGTAGCTATGGCACTTGAAGGTACGCTTCAAGATATGTCGCTCAGCGACATCTTTCAAGTCTTTCGCATGGGGCCAAAATCGGGGGTATTGCTTCTGAATAAAGAAGAAGAACGAGGGGTTATCTATGTGGCAGAAGGCCGATTGATAGACGCTTTTATTGTGCGTGGGACAGAGCGTT
Source organism: Chloroflexaceae bacterium (assembly GCA_034436975.1). Taxonomy (GTDB): domain Bacteria; phylum Chloroflexota; class Chloroflexia; order Chloroflexales; family Chloroflexaceae; genus JAAUSY01. Next base: position 49,456 of record DAOTUE010000028.1, on the reverse strand, counting down.
CGGTGGTTTCCACAGGCGATGAGGCGGTGCTCCAGATGCTCACCTGGGATGATGCCGGCTTTGTCTTTCGGCACGAAATCGCCACCGACCAGCGTCCCGTCCGTATAGAACACGATGCTGAATGGCTGATACTCGAAGGAATGCGCCGCCGCACCGACCCGCTCCGCTCTATGCCCTACCAGACCATCACGCTCGACACCGAACTGCAACTTGCCGCCCTCCCAAGCAGTGCCGAGAGCGGGGTCAGCCTGGATGTGGACCAGTGGCGCGTTTTGAGCCAGGTCGCCAGCAGTCAAGATTTACGAGCCATATGCGACGCAACCGGTATCAATCCTGACAAGGCCATTCGTATTGCCGCCGAGCTTCTTTCCATTGGTCTGGTCGAAATTGCTCCCCCTTCTCAACCCCAGACTCCTGGCTACGCGGAGCAAGCCGAGACCGAATCTCCATCGCGGCGAAAGGACCTGGAATTGAAGCTCACAAAAGCTGGTATCCCTTCTGAACTACGAGGGAGCAGTCGTCCGTCGGTTGGCCGGGGCCTTATGAACGCCATTATGCGTCGCGTCCGAGATCTATAGCGCAGGGAGTAGCGAGACAATGCAGCAGCTCAAGATTGTCGTAACCGGGAGTTTTGCCGCAGGTAAAACCCAGTTCATAAACTCGATCAGTGATATTGAAACGGTAAGTACCGATTATGCAACGTCTACGGATGAGGAAAAAGGGGTAAAAGCGCAAACGACGGTCGCCCTGGATTTTGGGACGATTGCGATTGCCGACCAGGTGACGTTGTATCTCTTCGGGACACCAGGGCAGGAACGGTTTGACTATATGTGGGAACACCTGGCAATGGGGTGCCTGGGGTATGTGGTAATGGTTGATAGCTGCCGACCGGCAAAGTTTCCCGAAACGATTTCCCTGATGCAGCGATTTGCCCAAATCACCGATGCCCCCTATGTGGTAGCGGCCAACAAGCAAGATGACCCCGCCTCGCTCCCACCCATGTATGTTCGCAAACGGCTTGGCGTACCGCGCCATATTCCTGTACTGCCCTGTGTGGCATCTGATAAGGAAAGTGTCAAATCTGTCTTGATGACCCTGCTCGAACATATTTCATCCGAAATCCCTGCCGAAGAGGAATAGGCAAGGCAGGCATTATTGGCTGAATGAGGGAAACAATGGGAAAGGAATGGTTATGAGCAATTTGAAAATGATGGTGTGTCCCCATGATACTGCATCGAACCCCGACCGATGGTTTATGGTTGTTCAATATCTGGCCCAACACCTGGGGGAACATCTCGAACTTGAAATTTCGTTAGATTTTGCCGATTTTCACACCAGTCTGAATCAGGCCGACATTGTCTACGCCAACCCCACCGATAGCCTGATGTTGATCGAACAAAAAAATTTTGTTGCCCTGGCCCGTCCATCCAATGTCTATGACGAGGTGGTTTTTGTGGCCAATACCGATGTTGCATCCCCATCACTCGAATCACTGACCGGTGTGCAGCTTGCCAGTATCGAATCCCTTCAACCAACCCGCCTGGCTCTCCACATTCTCCGTGAGAAGGGCATTCAGCCAGCCGGTATAGAAAACCACGAATCGTGGACCGGCGTTATCAGTGCGCTCTGGCGGGGCGAGGCGCAGTATGGACTGGTCTACAAAGACACCTACGACGAACTCTCTGAGCAGGGCAAGGGCATGGTTCAGGCTTTTGAGGTTTCTAACGAGCGGGTCGCCTTTCACAACGTTCTTGTTGGAAACCGTGGTCTGGAAAAGCAAGATACCATCCAGACAATGCTCCTGACAATGCATACGGACGAGAAAGGAAAAGAAGTTCTGCAAGAATTGCATATGGAGCAGTGGCTCCCAACAACCCAGGACGAACTGGCAACCATGAAACGCATCATGGAGAGCTAGAAAAGCGACGAAAGCTCATGAGCCTGCATCGGACCTGATACACCTGGAAAAAAGGTATCATGAAAACTGCACTGGACGCAGAAAACATGGCGGCAGGTCGTTTTTCCTGCTGCCTTTGTGTATAGGGAAATGAAAAAAAGCAGAGAAAGGATAGATGGTTGAGTATGTTGCATATGCTCGTGTGCCCCCACGATACGGCCAGCGATCCGGACCGCTGGTATCTTCTCGTTCAATATCTTGCACAAAAGCTGGATACCCGCCTCAATTTTTCGATTATGCTGGATTTTGCCGACTTTGCGGCCCACCTGCCCACAGCAGATATGGTCTATGCCAACCCGGTGAATACGCTCAACCTGATGGGAGAGGGATTTGCTGTGCTGGCTCGCCCGGCAAATTTGTATGATGAGGTGGTGTTTGTGTCAAACCACGATATTCCCAACCCGACACTCGACGTGCTTGAGGGAGCACAGCTCGCCAGTGTTGAAAACCTGCTCCCCACCAAACTGGCCTTGCACCTGCTGAAGGGGAAGGGGATAGAGCCGGCAGGGATTCTCCCCTACGATTCCTGGACCGCAGTCATTGGGGCCCTCTGGCGGGGCGAGGCGCAATATGGACTGGTCTACAAAGATACCTACGACGAACTCTCTGAGCAGGGCAAGCAGATGGTCAATGCCTTCTACGTTTCACAAGAAAAGGCTGCATTTCATAGCTTTGTTGCCGGGCGCAACGCGCTCCCCCAGAAAGACACGATACAGCGCATCTTACTTGATATGGTGACGGATGAGCGGGGGATTGAGATTTTGCATGAGCTACGTATTCCGCAATGGGAGGAAGTCAACCTGGATGACCTGGGGCAGGTAAAATACATCCTCGAAACGTATCAGGTTCGCTCATGCACTGGTTAGCTCTTCGGCCATCTCTATGGCGCGGAGCAGGGCGGCGGCTTTGTTGCAACTTTCCTGGTATTCGGCTGAGGGAACGCTATCGGCAACCACCCCGCCGCCCGCCTGCACATAGGCCATCCCATCTTTGACCACAATGGTCCGGATGCTGATGCAGGTATCCAGGTCGCCATTGAACCCGATGTGTCCCACACAGCCAGCATAGATGCCCCGCTGGTTGCCCTCCAGTTCGGCGATAATCTCCATTGCGCGGATTTTTGGCGCACCACTGACGGTACCCGCGGGGAAGCAGGCCCGCAGCGCGTCGAGCGAACTCATTCCGCTCCGCAGTCTGCCCGTGACATGCGAAACCAGGTGCATCACATGACTATACTTCTCGACAATCATAAAGGCCGGCACGCACACGCTCCCCGGCTCGCTAACTCGCCCGATGTCGTTGCGCCCAAGATCTACAAGCATGAGGTGTTCGGCTTTTTCCTTCTCATCGGCCAGAAGATCATCTGCCAGAGTCATATCGTCTTCTGTCGTTTCCCCGCGGCGGCGTGTGCCGGCAATGGGATGAGTTGTTATCTCGCCTCCCTCCACCCGCACAAGCATTTCGGGCGAAGCTCCCACCAGGTCTCCCTCATTCGTGCGCAGGTAGAACATATAGGGCGAGGGGTTGATGGTGCGCAGGGCGCGGTAGATGGTAAACGAACTGGCGCGAGTGGCGCGGCGAAACCGTTGTGAGGGCACCACCTGAAAGATGTCTCCCGCCATGATATACTCTTTTGCCCGCTCCACGTTGGCTTCGTACTGTTCGCGGGTAAGGTTTGATTCGACGGGCACGCTGGAGGGTAGCCCCTCGCCACCTTCCCCTGGCGGGGGCAACACCTGCCGCACCGCTGGATGGTTTGCCAGATGGTGCGGCAGGTGGGTTGGGGAAACCCCTTTTTTTCCATCAGGGCGTTTGTGGTCGAGCAGTTCTGCGCCACGCGGCACCGGCTGGCGTAGCCGTGCTATCAAATCTTCTATCCGTTCGACGGCGCGGGAATACTCAGTTTCCAGGTTTTCTGCGTCGAGATGCACATGGGAGAGGACTTTAATACGGCGGCGCAGGTGGTCGAAAACAAGCAGCGTATCAACAAACATCCAGATACCCTCGGCCATCTCGTAGTCGGTGGCACGGGGGCGCGGCAGACGTTCCTCAAAGTAGCACACCGACTCGTAGCTAAGGTAGCCCACGGCCCCGCCGACAAAGCGGGGCAGGTCAGGCAACCGCACCGGTTTGTATGAGCGCAGGTGACTTTCCAGCACAACAAGCGGGTCGGTATAGGGCAACGATTGTTTGTAACCCTGTTGCACTGTCTGGGCCGTGCCCTTATCCATATTGAGGACCAGGTAGGGGTCGCTGCCAATGAACGAATAGCGAGCGATCTGTTGCCCTCCTTCGATACTTTCCAGCAGGAAGCTATGCTGACCACGGGCAATCTTGAGATAGACGGAGACCGGGGTCTCCAGGTCGGCCATAATCTCCCGATAGATAGGGCAAAGATTGCCCTGGTCTCTAAAGTTGCGAATTTCTGTGAGGGTGGGATAATACAAATTGGCACTCCTTATCGCTTTTATTCTCAAACCAGAAAAAACCCCGCATAGGGCACAAAGAGCACGAAGCACACATCGCATTATGAGGAAGAGGGGCACACTGTTTACCAGTGCAAGTCCGTTCTGGGAACTCAAGCCTCTTGCTTGCCTGTGGGCATCCTGCCCGCGCTCCCTGAACCCTGCCCCCTGCCCTCTGTGTCTTCGGCGTTGCTTCTAGCCCTGCCAGCTCAGGCCCATTGCGTCGCGTATCTTTTGCAGCGTTTCGGCGGCTTCCTGCCGGGCTCGTTCGCTCCCCGCCCCAAGCACCTCTTCGACTATACGTGGGTTGGCTTCGAGTTCGGCACGGCGGGCACGGATGGGGTCGAGGAAGCGGTTGATGGCTGCGGCCAGCTTGCGCTTCACTTCCACATCGCCCACCTTGCCCTGTCGGTAGCGTTCCTTCAGGTCGTCTACTTCGTCCTTCTGGTCGTTAAAGGCATCGTGGTAGATAAAGACCGGGTTCCCCTCCACCGTGCCGGGAATATCGGCCCGCACCCGTTTCGGGTCGGTATACATCCCACGGACTTTCTCCTCAACCGTTTTGGCATCGTCGCTCAGGAATATCGCATTACCCAGACTCTTGCTGGCCTTTGCCTGCCCATCCAGTCCTACGAGGGTTGGCACATCGCCAATGAGCGTATCTGGCTCTGGCAGGGTGTCCTCGCCATAGAGTGTGTTGAAGCGGCGGGCCAGTTCGCGGGTCACTTCCAGGTGCGAGGCCTGGTCTTTGCCCACGGGCACAACATTGGCCTGCACACAGAGAATATCGGCGGCTTGCAACACGGGGTAGTTGAGCAATCCCATACTCGGTTGTTCAATTTCCAGGTCGCGCATGACATCTTTGAGCGTGGGGACGCGCTGGAGCCGCGGCACCGTGACCAGGTTTGAGAAGATGAGCGCAATCTCCGAAATTTGTGGAACAAGCGATTGCAGAAAATAGGTGCTGCGCTCCGGGTCAATCCCCACACTGAGATTGTCCAGCACCACCTCGCGGATGTTCTGGCGCGTTTCCGCCAGGATTTCGCGGTCCGTGCGCGTGGTCAGCATATGATAATCGGCAACAAGGAAGAAACATTCATACGTATCTTGCAGACGAACGCGGTTTTGCAGGGTGCCGACAAAGTGGCCCAGGTGCATTTTGCCCGTGGGCCGGTCGCCCGTGAGAATACGCGGTTTTTTCGTTTCGCTCATAGCTTTTCCCATTCCTCTTCTTCTCCATCAGCAATGTGTTCTGACCCATTTTCAACGGTTTCCCCACTCCTGTCAATGTCGCCATCTTCCTCATTACCCATCTCGTTATCAATCTCGCTCTCTATCTCATCCTCCAGTTCGCTCAGTTCGCTCTCTCGTTCCTCTTCTTGCTCCCGGGCCAGTTCCTGTCCAATCTCATCCCACCAGGCCCGGACCTTCTGTGCGCTCAGGAGCACATAGTCGCGGTCGGGCGAGAAAACTTCTAGCGTCATCGTGCCATCGTAGCCGACCTTTCGGATGAGCCGCAGAGCCTGACTCCACTCTATGCGGCCAACCCCTAGCGGCAGGTGGTCGTCGAACCGTTGGAAATTGTCGCTCAGGTGAACATGCACCAGGCGCGACTTGAAGGCTTTGAGAAACCCATTGAGTTTTTCGCCGCCAACATAGGCATGTCCGACATCGAGATGAAACCCTAGCCGTTTGTCTTTCTTCAAGATATGTTTGATGTCCTGAACTTTGATGTCGCGTTCGGCGAGATGTTCTGTCATAATCCCAAGCTGATGGTGACTGGCCCGCTCCGCGAGTTCCGCGAAGCATTCGCCATTCCAGCGGATAGCATCTTCTCGTGGAAAGAGCTTGACCCCCGGCACAATATGCACATTGACCCACTGCACGCCAAGCGCAGCAAAGGTCTCGAAGGTGTCGGCGGCACTTTCGATGGCGGCTTGCCGCACCCGCTCAAACGGCGAGGCAAAGGGGAGATACCAGGCTGTGTGTCCGATAATCCCCAGACCAGTCTCATCAAGAATAGCGCGGAGGCGGGACACATCTATTTGTTCAAGAGATGCGCACGGCCCCTCCAGCGTCAGGTCGAGGAAGTCAAAGCCATTGTCGGCGGCCCATCGGGCCTCATCGCATGCATCAAGCCGCGGGTCGTTCATCACTCCAAGTTGCATCGGGTTTACTTTCTTTCCGTGTTTATCGTGATGGCTCTACTTAGATGCTCTCGTAGTCTGTGGTCAGATATGCGGCCAGCATATGGGCCCGTCCGAGGCAGACAAAGTCCCGCGCAATAGGGGACCGTTCATCAAACGGAAAGATGTGGGCCTGGTTGAGCGGGATAAAATCTTCCGTTGTTTCGTTGAACGATTCTACAATATCCAGACCAGGCCGCTTGTAATGCCTGGCGCGTATGCTGAATAGCGGGGTAAAAAACATCATTTCCTGTTCTTCGCGGGGAGCGACCATCTCCCCCACCGGGTAATCTGGCGGCGGGGGCGGCTCCTTGAGCGTGGCCGCCAGGACTATATGCGCCCGGTTGATGAGCAGCGTTGAGAGTCGCTCTGCTTTTTTTGGTTGATGCACTGGTGTCACAATGGCACTCTTGAGCGTGAGATGAGGCTGGAGGTCGCTGTTGAGTGCGCTACTCAGCCGCCGGTAGATCTTCATCTCATAGGTGCCACTGATCAGGATACCGGGCATATAGAGTTCGATACGGAAAGAAAACATCTTCTTCTCTTACTTCTCTGGTGTTGTGACCAGTCTATACCCAAAGCCTCGCTGCGTCAGCAGATAGTGGGGCGTGGTTGAGTTTGGTTCGATGCGCTGACGCACGCGATAGACCAGGGCATCTATCGCATTGTAATCAAAAATATCGTAATCCCAGACATTGTGGGCAATATCATCTTTGCTCACCAGTTGCCCCTTGCGGCTATAGAGCAGCTCAAGAAGCTGAAATTCCTTCACCGTGAGCGGGGGATCGAGCAACTTCCCTTTGATAAATACTGCTTTTGCCTGGCTATCTACCCGCAAATCTTCTTGCACCGTGCTCAGCACCTCCTGTGGGAGAGGGCCCCTGGCGGTTGCTTCCGCATCGTGGAACGTGATGACGGTATCGGAAACGATAATCTGATCCTGGTGGTTCAGCAGGTGCGATCCTTTTATCGGTTCTCCATTGACATACGTTCCGTTGGTGCTATTCAAATCGCGGATATGGTAGCCAGCTTCGTCGTGCTCAAAGCGGGCATGTCGTCGTGATGCCAGGGGATGATCAATGATCAGGTCATTGGAGCTATCACGACCAACCGTGATAACCGCTTTGTCCCATTCCAATTCCTGATATGAGCCATCCTGTCGTTTGATGGTCAACTTTGGAGCGGAGACTGGTTGCATATATCCTCCGAGCCATCGTTCAGTATCGCGTTTCTATCTGGCACGTTCTGGGCGTGGTCCTATCGCTACAATAAACGCTTCCGTTTTCTCTGATTATACCATCAGATCAGGATAGGTGCGAACAAATCCGGCAAATTCGGTCAATCAATCGCGCCGGGGGGCAAACCGCGCCATCAACACGCCGAGTTCGTAGAGGAGATACATTGGCACCGCCAGCAGCATCAAATTGACCGGATCGCCCGTCGGGGTAATGATGGCTGCAATGACCGTGAGAATAATGACGGTGTAGCGACGATAGGAGCCAAGCTGTTCTGCTGTCACCAGCCCAAGAAACGCCAGCACAAAGATCACCAGCGGCAACTCAAAAATGGACCCATTGACCAGGAGCAGCACTGTGACAGTGCGGAGGAAATCGGAGATTGTTGGCTGAGTAGCAATGAGCGTGGAATCGCCAAACCCGATAAGAAAGTGGATAGCCACTGGCACGGTAACAAACCATCCGAAAGCCAGCCCCACCAGAAAAAACGCGGTGACGAAAGGGAGCGCAAGAAAGACAATCCGTTTTTCTTTGTTTCGCAGTCCGGGGGAGATGAAGGCGATAAGCTGGTAGACGATCATTGGCATGGCCAGCACCACGCCAACGCCGAGCGCGACCGTCATATAGCTGGTAAATTTTTCTGCCGTGCCCACAGCTTGCAGAGGGGCGTAGGGGTTATCGGTGGGCAAAAACGCCACAATGATAATATCTACCAGCTTGAGCGGTCCAAGCACAAGAAACATCCCCAAGCCCATCCCCACCAACACGCTCACCACCGACAGGGTGAGCCGCATACGCAGTTCGCGCAGGTGCTCAATCAAGGGAAGCGAGGCTTCGGTTTCTTCTGTATTGTGGTCGGGAGGCTGAGCCGGGGGGGGACCGGATGGGCTGGGTGAGCCACGCGGGCCCGATTGTCTGGCGTTGTTCTGGTTCATGGGCGATAACGTATGGGCCTGTTGCTATGATGGGTTCTAGTGAGAAGGTGGGGTCCAGTCTGCATCAAGGTAGCCTTTTGCTCGAAGCTGTTCCTGGAGCGCGTGCATATCAGCCGAGAGCGATTGGATTTGTTGCACCAGCAGGGCGGCCTGTTCGGCGGGAAAAAATTCATCCGAAGACAAGGGGGAACGAGATGCAGAGCCATCCTGAGACTGCTCTCCACGCGGGTCCCCCTCTTCCGCTATCGTGTTGCCTGGTTGGTCGGCTGTCTCCTCGGCGGCCCCGTTGCCGGGCCGATCCCGCTGGTAGGTGGCGGGAAGCGGCTTTGCCCGGTCGGAGGGTTTGCCGGCGGGTTTTGCCGCGCCTCCGGCCCTGGCCGCTTGCGAGATTTCGTTTGTTGCCTCGGCCAGTTCCTCTTTGAGCGATGGAACACTCTGCTGGAGAGCCTGAACATTGGAGACAACCTGCTGCTGTGTCTGGGAGATCTCGTTTCGCAGTCCCGTTATTTCATTCTGGATTTCCTGGCGCACCTGTTGAATGGTTTGAAATTCGGGTGATTGCTGCTGCCAGGCAATGAGCCGGCCAAAGAACCGCCCGGCCGAGCGGGCCATTTCTGGCAACCGCTCCGGACCAACAACAATCAACCCAAGAATGATGATAACGAGAAGCTCAACCGGGCCAACGCCAAGAAATTCCATCCCGGTCCATATTACCTGCTAGACCTTTGCCAGGTTCTCATTCAAATAATTCAATGCATCGCCAACAGTTTCGAATTTTTCTGCTTCCTCATCAGGAATATCAACGCCAAATTCTTCTTCTATGGCCATGATGAGTTCCACCTGGTCCAATGAATCGGCGTTGAGATCCTTTGCGAAGGATGCTTGAGGCACAACGTTGCTTTCTTCTACATCAAGCTGTTCCGCAATAATCTTACACAGACGTGCTTGCATTTCATCCATATCTACAGGCCTTTCCTTTTCACAAGAATTACAAAGAATTCCAGGAGAATGATATAGAAAACGGGTCATCCCATCAATCCCATCATGCATGTAATCACGCATGCACACCCAATCACGCATGCACTCAAGAGGTATGCCGAAGGGCAACGCTCCCAAGTACCCCGTTGATAAAGCGACTGGAGTTGTCGCCTCCAAAATGCTTGGCCAGTTCTACCGCTTCGTTGATCACTGCTCTGGATGGGGTTTGTTCGACATCGTCAATCAGCAATTCAAAGAGCGCAATGCGAAGAATAGCCTTATCCACTCCGGGCATCTGCTTGACGGGCCAGTTGGGCGCGGTTTGCTCAATGAGCTGGTCGAGATAAAAGCGGTGTTCCCAGGCCCCCACGACAAGATACCGCAGAAATGTGCTCCCTTCGTTTCCCAGCGATTCTTGCTGGAGCCGACGCTCTAGCACCACGTCGAGCGGGTGATCCGTGGCATCTACTTCAAAGAGTATTTGCAATGCTGCAGCACGAACACGACTACGCAAACCAGACACGTTCCCCTCCGCCCCCCATCCGGCATCAAAGGTAATGGCTCCATTGGTTTCCGCTTATCTCCTGGTCTTCCAATGCTGAAGAAACTCGTTGACGTAGCCAGTTGAAACGGTACCGGCTCGGAAGGCCGGGTCTTCGAGCAGAGCCAGGTGAAACGGGATCGTTGTCTTGATACCGGTTATGATACATTCGTTCAAGGCGCGATGCATTCGGTTCAGGGCTTCTTTGCGCGTCGCAGCCCAGGTAATAATTTTTGCCAGCAGCGAATCGTAGGCTGTGGGCAGCACATACCCTGCATACAGGTGTGAGTCCACGCGAACCCCGGGCCCTCCCGGCGGGAGAAAAAATTCGATTTCCCCGGCCACAGGAAGAAAGTCGCGTTCCGGGTCTTCCGCGTTGATGCGACATTCAACTGCATGCCCGCGTATTCTAACGGTTTTCTGGTCCATCGTCAAGCGTTCTCCCGCGGCAAGGCGCAGTTGCCAGGCCACCAGGTCGGTCCCCGTCACCTGTTCGGTCACGGGGTGCTCAACCTGAATGCGGGTATTCATTTCGATAAAGTAGTAGTTTTTTTCCTGGTCTACGAGAAACTCAAACGTGCCAGCATTCACATAGCCAATGGCCCGCAGCCCGCGCAGGGCCGCGGCTCCCATTTGCTCGCGCATGGTTTCATCAAGCAGGGCCGAGGGCGATTCTTCCAGGATTTTCTGGTAGCGGCGTTGGACGGAGCAATCGCGTTCGCCCAGATGAATGGCGTTTCCGTAGGCATCGGCCAGCACCTGTATCTCAATGTGGCGAACCTGGGACAGATATTTTTCGAGAATAAGGTCGCTCCGCCCGAAGGCGACTTCTGACTCGGCACGGGCCGTGGGGTAGGCTTTGAGCATGTCGTTCTCGTTGTGGGCAATCCGCATGCCGCGCCCGCCGCCCCCCGCGCTCGGTTTGAGCAACACCGGGTAGCCAATTCCCCGCGCAATCTCAATCGCCTCTTCGACGCTGCGGAGTTCGCCATCGGAGCCGGGGATGACGGGCACACCGGCGGCACGCATCGTTCGCCGGCCCAGGGCTTTGTCGCCCATCAGTCGGATAGTTTCGGCGTAGGGGCCAATGAATTGCAGGTTGCAGTCGGTACACATTTCGGCAAAATAGGCATTTTCCGAGAGGAAGCCATAGCCGGGGTGAATAGCGTCGCACCCGCTGATGAGAGCCGCGCTGATGAGTGCGGGAGGTTTGAGGTAGGAGCGGCCCGGCGCAGCGGGGCCAATGCAGACGGCCTCTTCGGCCAACCGCACGGCCAGCGAGTCGCGGTCGGCTTCGCTGTAGGCAACAACGGCCCGTATGCCTAGCTCTTCGCAGGCCCGCACAATCCGCACGGCAATCTCGCCGCGGTTGGCCACCAGGATTTTTTGAAACATAGCGGCAGCGATTCTAGCACATCACCATGCCACCATCCACCGTGAAGGTCTGGCCAGTGATATAGGCGGCATGCTCGGAAGCGAGAAAACAGATGATACCGGCGACATCCTGGGGGGTGCCGGCCCGCCCCAGGGGGATGGTTTTGATGATGGCCTCGCGGGCATCTTCGCTCAATACCCCCGACAACGCGGTTTCGATGTAGCCGGGCGTAACGGCATTGGCGGTGATATTGCGACTGGCCACCTCGCGGGCCACCGAGCGGGTCAACCCGATGATGCCGCCCTTTGCTGCGGCATAGTTTGCCTGCCCCGCATTGCCCACTATTCCCACAATGGATGAGATGTTGATGATACGCCCACGCCGCTGCTTCATCATAGAGCGGAGGGCCGCTTTTGTGCAGAGATACGCTCCCCGCAAATTGGTCTGGATGACCGCATCGAAATCATCGTCTTTCATTCGTAGCAGCAGCGTGTCGCGGGTGATTCCCGCATTGTTGACGAGAATATCCAGCGAGCCTTCGGTTTCCAGAATAGTCTTGATCAACTGCTCAACGTCGGAGGCCTGGCTAATGTCTGCCTGTGCGGCCCGGGCCACGCCTCCGCTGGCCTGAATGTGTGCAACGGTTTCTTCGGCGGCGGTTGCGTTGTGCTGATAGTTTACCACCACACTTGCCCCGGCGGCCGCCAGCGTTGTTGCAATGGCGCGGCCAATCCCGCGTCCGCCGCCTGTCACCAGCGCAACCCGCCCTTGTAATGCAATGTTCATAGGAATTTTTCTGATTCTCCCTATACTCTCCCGGTCTTTCTTTCCCTACCCCGACAAGTGTGATTGATTGGTTATGACGCAATCTCAAACAACGTCTGGCCATCTATCAAGAGGACATTTGGTCGTGCCTTGACCGACTTCTTGACATCGGGCGCAAACTCGGTCGAGGCAATGACAATCCCTTTGGGGATTTCTTTTTCGCGCATGTCCTGCACCAGTGTTTCGACGGCTCCCCGGCGCACGGTGTCGGCGACAGAAAGGCGCAACAGGTAGCGTTCGTCGTTGTACTCAAGAATGAGATCCAGAAACTTATCTTTGTCGTGGAACTGATAATCTTTGAAGGAAAACTCGTGCTTGAGAAACAGCGTTTTGACGTAGGTTCCGAACTGAGGCAGGGACAACCCCTGCATATCGTCAATTGTTCGCACGGTTCCCGAACTTTCGAGCCGCCCTCCGCGCTCGGCAACATACGTATCAAGTTCGCGCCGCTTTTGCTCGTTTCGATGGGCTATAACCACGCCAAACGTCGGGAAGGGAATCATCGCAAAGAGAGAAAACTGGATGTAGAAAATCAGCAGTTTGGACGAATCAAGCGTCACGGGGTCTTGCCCGCGCTCTAGCACCTGCTGCGGCATGGGGGCTATTCCCATATCCCCCAGAATGCCATAGACAATAACGATAAGCAATCCAAGTAGAAAGCCGACGGTTCCCAGTATCAAGCCGTGTAGGAGAACCTGTTGCTTGATTTTGCGCCCAAGAAAGAGGCCAACGGTGACTGGGACAATGCCAGAGAGGACCTGTAAGATATTGTTCATCATAAACAGCGAACACCACCCGACGGCCATAATCACCGCGCCAAGCAGCGTGCTGCGCCATTCAATCTGCCCCAATGCCGAGCGAAATCGCGCCAGGGGCGAAGGTTGTGTCATTTCTTCTTTTTCTGCGGTAGCTCTTTGCATCACTGGTTGCTGTTTCTCCTTACCCTGTAGAATAGTTACCCTTATTTGCCCTCACCATTGCCTTCACCGGCACCATTGCTCTTACCGGCAATGTTTCCCGCCCTCCCATCTCTGTCATCCTGGTGGCCCTCCGCTGGCAACCGGTGCTCCATAAGCTCTTCCACGGCTTCGCGTAGCCGCTCTATATCGGCAAAGGAGCGATAGACAGACGCGAAACGGATGTATGCCACTGCGTCCAGGTTTCGCAGGCGCACAAGGACCTCGTCTCCTATCATAGAAGAGAAGACTTCCTGACCATCCTGGGACATCAACACCGATTCGACATCATTGACAAGTTGTTCAACTTTTTGCACTGGTATTTTTCGGCGGTAGCAGGCAATGCGAACGCCAGAAATGAGTTTTTCGCGGTTGTAGGGTTCGCGTTCGCCATTCTTCTTAACCACGGTCAGATTGAGTTCAATATGTTCGTAGGTGGTGAACCGGCGCAGACATCCGCGGCACTTGCGCCGACGGCGAACCGTTTCGCCTTCGTTGATTCTCCGCGTGTCAATAACATCAGTATCGGGATTATGGCAAAAGGGACAACGCATCGCTTTGCCTTCCCAACAAGCCCAACAAAACAGATGAGACCATTTTCTCCAGGCATACGGGTATCCGTGTCTCCATACAAATCGTAGGCATTATAACACAGCAGCCGGGGTTCTCAAAAGGCCGGGCAGCACGTAATTGTTCAGATTCGGGGGTAAAAATCTGCCCAGCGGGGGATGACAGGTGGGGGGCTGAACGATTGCGATTGTCCTGGCGTGCGCTCCCCACGGGAGTCCGCACAACAAACCACTTGCCCCGCGTGCCCAGGGGAGTACGCATGCTCCGCTTATCGCCGAAGCGACCGCCGGTCTACGATACGTGAGTTATTCATTTTCCCACCCGTGCTCGCTGGCAATGCCGCGCAAGCCGTTGAGCAGCGTTTCAAGCTGTTTGAGCAGGAAGCGCAGTTTGTAGGGGGCCGATTCGTCTTTCCTGGCCCATTTGATCAGGTCGCCCTCGACGTAGGCCCGCGAGAGCCGCTCGGTCTCCTCTACCATCTGGTCGAGCGAACGAATGCGGAAGACTCGCGATTTGTTGCGTGGCTGATTCTCCAGGGTTTCATCGTCCTCAACGCTCAGGTAGCCCTCGTCGTCGGTAAATGCGTCCTCGTCCTCGTCGTCGTCCCAGGGAGCCTCGTCGCTCATCTCTTGCTCGGCGGTAGCGACAGAGGTTTTCTGGAGCGGGCCGCCGGCAACAGCGACCTCCGGTCCGGCGGTGCGGTCTGCAAGCGTTCCCCCTTGCTCAAGCACCTGGAGCGCGGTTTCTAGCGTCAGATTGGGGTTGGCGACAAAATAGGTAGCCAGGCGGCTCAGGTCGGCGGCGGACATCCCCTCTTCCACGGCGGCCCGCGCCAGATCAATCTGGGTCAGCTTGTTGGGAATACGTCGCAAGTGTTGCGCCTGGGTCACGTTTAGCTCACCCCGTTTGATGAGAAACTGCACTTCCTGGGGCAGGTCAAGCAGGCCGATATACCGGCGGATGGTGCGCCCGGTCAGGCCGACAGCTTTCCCGGTTGCGTCGTCCAGTTCGCTCTCGGAGTGTTTGCCATGAATTTCGGCAATGCGCGAGCGCAAGCGCGAAAAGGCCCGCGCTTTCTCCATATCGTTCAATTCCTGACGCTGGACATTCTCAATCAACTGCTCAAGGAGAAGATCCTGTCCTTCGACATCGAGCAGGATGCAGGGGACTTTTTCCAGGCCCAGTTTGAGCGCGGCGGCCCGCCGACGGTTGCCGTAGACCACGCGATACCGCTCCGTTCCCATCTGGATAACGCCAAGCGGCTGGAGCAATCCCTGTTGGGCAATCGTTTCGGCCAGGCCGTCCACGTCGCCCGGATCTTCGCGGGCCCCTTCGGGGTCGGGGTCAAGGTTGGCAGGGTTCAAATACAATAATTTCATGGGCGTTCTCGCAAACCTCAAGCGATAATTTCAAGTACACGAGGCACAATTTCTATCTCAAGCTGGCGCGTGCTGGTGGTGGCAATTTCGCCATCGCAGGAGACCAGCAGCGGCTCTGCCGACGTGATAACAACCCGCTCCATGCGCCCCATTGTCACCTGGGGCAGGTCGGTGTGGGTTCCCTTCAACACGGTTGGCAGGTGGCGAATAATCGTATGCCACTGAACCGCATCCATAATACACAGGTCAAGCAATCCATCGTCAATGAGGGCGTGGGGAGTAAGCTGAAACCCGCTCCCCTGCCAGCGTCCGTTGCTGGCACAGGTGAGCAATACCCGTTTCTCAATGGTTTTTTGTCCCTCGCTGCCCTCACATTGCACGGTCAGGTGCAGGGGGCGATAGGTCAGCAGCGCACGGAGTAGCGCAAGAACATAGACCAGCCGTCCCTTGAGCCGCGTAATTTTGAACGTTTCGGCAGCAACCAGCGAATGCACTCCCAGCCCCACATCGTTGAGCACATAGCGAGCGCGTTTGTGTGGTGAGCGTCCTATCGTCATTCTGGCAATATCTATGCTGCGGGTATTGCCCGCGGCTATGCGCTGCGCGGCCCCGGCGACATCGTCGGCCTGCACCCCGTCGAGCGATTTGATAAAGTCGTTGCCGGTTCCCATCGGGACGAGAGCCAGGACAACGCCGGTCGCGCCGGGGGAGCGGTGGCGCATCAATCCATTGAGTACCTCGTTGAAGGTGCCATCGCCGCCAGCAGCAACAATCCGGGTGTATCCCTGCTCAAGGGCCGCTTCGGCCAGGGTTGTTGCGCTGCCCGGCCCGTAGGTTTCCTCTATGTCGAAGGCAAGCCCGGCGTGGGCGAAGGCCTGCGCCAGTTCTCCGCGAAACTTTGCCGCCTGGCCGCGCCCGGCCTGGGGGTTGAGAATGACCCTTCGTTTGTTGTCCATAGGCTGCTTTTGATAATGACTGAAATGGTTGACCCGGTGTTATATCACTACTCCCAGCGTATCGGCAACAGTAAAGATGTCTTTGTCTCCGCGCCCCGACAGGTTGACCAGGATGGTCTGGTCCGGGCGCATCTGCGGAGCCAGTTTTATCGTTTCGGCAATGGCATGGGCACTCTCCAACGCGGGCAGGATGCCCTCAAGTTGTGCAAGTTTTTGAAAGGCTTCAAGCGTTTCTTCGTCGCTGGCACTGGTATAGGTGGCTCTGCCGTTGTCGTGGAGCCAGGCATGCTCCGGCCCGATGCTGGCATAGTCTAGCCCCGCCGAAATGCTATGCGTCAGGGCAATTTGCCCGTCGTCATCTTGCAGCACATACGAACAGGTTCCCTGGAGCACACCAACGCGGGCATCGAAGAAGCGGGCCGCGTGCTCGCCAAGCCGATTGCCGCGCCCGCCGGCCTCCACGCCGCGCAGGGCAACCTCGCTATCATCCAGGAACGAGGCAAATATGCCTATTGCGTTTGACCCCCCGCCGACGCAGGCGACGACCATATCGGGCAGCTTGCCGGTTGTCTCGCGCATCTGTTCCCGCGCCTCGCGCCCGATGACGCTCTGGAAATCGCGGACCATTGTCGGGTAGGGGTGCGGGCCGAGCACCGAGCCAAGCAGGTAGTAGCTGTCGGGGTTTGTCACCCAGTCGCGCAGGGCTTCGTTGATGGCATCCTTGAGCGTGCGGCTCCCGCTGTTCACACAGCGCACCTCTGCACCGAGGAGCCGCATCCGAAAGACGTTGGGCCGTTGCCGCGCCATATCGTCCGCGCCCATGTAGACAACGCAGGAGAGGCCCAGCAGCGCACAGACTGTGGCGGTGGCTACCCCATGCTGCCCCGCGCCGGTTTCGGCAATAATGCGCGTTTTGCCCATCCGTTTTGCCAGTAGCCCCTGTCCGAGCGCGTTGTTGATTTTGTGTGCGCCAGTGTGGGCCAGGTCCTCACGCTTGAGAAAAATCTGCGCCCCGCCGCACGCTTCGCTCAGACGCACGGCATGGCTGAGCGGGGTCGGGCGGCCAACGTAGGTATGGAGCACCTGTTCCAGCTCCTGCCAGAAGGCGGGATCGTGGCGGATGGCAGAAAACGCTTCATCCAACGCCGTCACCGTCGGGATAAGCGTTTCGGGCATATAGCGTCCGCCGTAGGGGCCGAAACGTCCTTTCTCCGTCTCTCCTGTCTCGCTCTGTTCTGCTATTGGTGTATCATTTGTTCTCATAGGGTATAGTATACCATACTTTGTGTTTGAGAGATGAGGGGCGGTTGCTGGTATAATGGTGTTATGATGATTTCTAATTGAGGAGGGTTTGCTATGAACAAGATACTGAGAAATGCTGGTGCTAGAATGCTGCCAGTGGTGCTGCTCATTGTCGGGCTGTGTTACACGGCAACGCACCTCCGGGCCCAGGAGCCGGGGGAACCATCGCAGCCTGTTGCGATTGAGCACCTCCTGGATGATACCTATGGCTTCCTCTCCTACTGGCGCGAGCACAACGGCGAGGCGGTGTTTGGCTGGCCTGTGACCGGCGTGCTCGAAGAACATGGCGTGCCGGTGAAATACTTTGAGCGGGCCCGCCTGGAATACCACCCGCAGCAGGGGGAGCCGGCGGTGCTGCGGGGGCGCATCGGTGCGGAATATGCCGAGGCCCTCTGGCTGACGTTCAATCCGCCTTCGGTGCAGGCCGCACGCCCAGGTATCGTGGTGTTCGAGGCAACGGGCTACACGTTGCGTGAGCCATTTCTGCGGTTCTGGAATGAGTACAACGGACTGGAAACCTTCGGGTATCCCATCAGTGAGCCGCTGTGGGAGTACATCGGGCAACACATGGTGCAGGTGCAGTATTTTGAGCGGGGCCGCCTGGAACGCCACGCCGTGGGCCAGGGGATGCCCGACCAGGTGCAGATCAGCCCGCTGGGGCGGGAACTGGCCACCCTGCGGGGCTACCCCATCCTGTCTCCCGATGGCCAGTCGGGGGCTGCCGCACAACAACCATCATCCCCCCTCGCACCCACGCCCATCCCAATACAACGCACGCCCACGCCCATCCCTCCCCCCACACCAACGGCAACCCCGCTCCCAACACCCACCCCTAGACCGACCTACAATGGTCACAAGCATATTGTTGTCAATCTGTCTCACCAGTGGCTCTATGCCTTCAGTGGGGAAACACTGGTGTACGATGCGCCAATTTCAAGCGGGCGCGATGGCTTCAACACGCCAACCGGCTCGTTTGCTATCTATGCCAAAGTGCCCGTGCAGACGATGAGCGGAACCATCGGGGGGGAGTCCTACCGTGTGCCGAATGTACCCCACGCCATGTACATTACGGGCGATGTGGCGATGCATGGGACATACTGGCACAACAAGTTTGGCTCCGGTGTGCGGATGAGCCACGGGTGTATCAACCTGTCGCTGGGGGCGGCAAAATGGCTCTACGGTTGGGCCCCCATCGGCACTCCCGTCCGTGTGACCTCCTAGCAAGGGGTAAAGGCAAAAAAGCCAAAAACAACCGTGACAACGAGGATAAATACCATTGACCAGAAGAAGATGACCCGCTCCCAGTCAAGCAACCGCCAGTCGGGGGGGATAGCGTTTTCAAAGCCACAGATGGGAACACGGTAGAGGCCATCGGGCGAATCGGTATCGCACAGGTCGAACACCATATCGGTGACAGGAACCATACCGATGGTCAATTCGCTCAGGACAATACGGGCCTCGTCGGGGTTGGGGGCGGATGCCTGGGCCTTCTGGATAAGCAGACGAATGGCGGGTATCTGGTACCATTCGGGGTGAAAGGCGGGGGCGTTATTTTGCGCGTCACCAATGGCCCGCTCGCGGTAGATTTCGTGTATAGCACAGGAGCGGCGCAACCATTTTTCATCACGCAAGAACGAGAGGCTATCGTTGCCAGTCAGGGTATGCGTGGTTCGCTGCCAGCGCAGGGCTTTGTATTTGACAAGGCGGCCGGTTCCCGCGCAGCGTTCGCATGGGAGGCCACCGCGCCCCTCGCACTCCGGGCAGGGCACAAGCACCCGTTCTTTGCGCGGCTGTGGTTGTTCGTTGGCTCTGGCTTCTTCGGGTTGTTTCTGTTGCTCTTTCTGTGATTGTTTCGATGGGCGCGAACTGGTTGTCTGGGGCTGATGATGGGTGTTTCCACGGGAACGCGACTCGTTTTTTGCCGCGCCTGCCGATGCTGTTTCTGTTGCAGGCGGAGGATGAATCGTGCGCGTTTCCACAATACGCCCCTTGCCTTTGCAGCGTTTGCACATAATTTTCCCCTTGCCCTCGCAGCTTTCGCAGCTTGCCACGCGGGCCGAGCCGGGGAGATACACCTGGTCGCCGGGGTCTTCCTGGAAGCTCGTCACCTGTGGGAGCGATACTTTCCAGCGGTCTATCTCTGGTTCCAGCGGAAAGCTGCGGGCCTCGTGGTCGGGTTCTTCTACCTCTTGCGGCTCTCCCCGCTGCTCGTAGAGCACCTGGAGGGTATAGAAATAGACATTGCGACTGCTCACCTCGTGGAGCCGGGCCAGCCGGCCAAGCATTTTCTGGCGAAAGATGCCCCTGCGGAACCCGCCGGCGGCCCAGCTATCGAAGACCTGCGCGATAGATGCGGGCTTGCAGAGGTTGCGTGCCCGTTCGTAGGCCTGGCTGATGGGGGCCCGCACCAGGTCGGCCCCCAGAACTGTCTCAACCTCATTCTGCTCAACGCCGCTTATTTTGCAGGAAAATAGCGCATCTGTGGCCAGCTCATCCTCAGGTCCGTTGTTGTTGGTGTTGCTCTGGGTTATGGCATGATGCCGCTTTGCAATGCGCTCCAGTTCTTCAACAGCGGCCCGCGCATTCAGGTAGCGTTTGGCAGGGTCTATCGCCATCATGGTCTGGAGCACCCGCTCCACGTTGCCGGGCAGGTTTTTTATCCCACGTTGTGCAATGGGGATGGGTGGGCCGAAGGACTGCCCCGGTAACACAGGGATCTCATCCCACGGCATTTCGCCGCTCAGCATCACATAGAGGATGACCCCCAATCCGAAGATGTCGGAGAGGGCGGTTACTTCGGTGGCGGAGCGGACATGTTCGGGCGACCAGAAGCCCGGTGTTCCCATAACGCGGCTATCTACCGTGATATTTCGGCGGAGATCGCGGGCAATGCCAAAATCGCTCAGGAGCGCACGCCCGGTCTCCTCCTCAACCAGCACATTACCGGGCGATACGTCGCGGTGGATAATGTTGTGGCTGTGGGCGTAGTCCAGCGCAGAGGCAATCTGCTTGAAAATTTCCAGCGCATCCACAAGTTCCAGTCGCCGCACCCGGTCGAGCAGATGCTGGAGCGTGTAGCCGGGGATGTATTCCAACACCGAGTAGAAGTAGGGAGCCGTGTAGCCGTGGTCATAGATTTCGACAATGTTGGGATGGTGTAGGCTACTGATGAGGTTTGCCTCGCGGCTAAACCGTTCAACGGTCTCCTCATCCTGGGTTAGCAAAAATTTAACCGCGACTTTGCGCTGCTCCAGGTAGGCGTGGTGGGCCAGCCAGACCTCGCTCGTTGCGCCGCGCCCGATTTCCTTCTCAATACGGTAGTTCCCGATTTGTTCCAGGGTTGAGATCATATATACCAGTGTTGCAATTCCGCCCGATGCGTTCGCTGGCTTCTGTGGCCCTTGTATTATACACCATATCGCATCCCGTCAAGACAGAATCAGCGCAAATTGTCCCCGATTTTTGCGCAACCCTTGCATTCCCATAGGACCTATCGTACAATACGCCATGTATTGATTGGTTTCATTCCTCATTGTCGCGTTGGTCTAATCTTCCCTTTGAGAATGTGATGATATTCTATATGGCCGTTCTTGCTGTTTTATGATAGAAGAAAAAGCAGGCAGAAGGTGGTCGCAAGGAAAGCAATGAACAGGAGGCAATGAACAGGAAGGAAATGAAACCACTGCACCTGCTGGCGGGGATGGAAGGGGTCGCTTCGACCCTTCCTCGGCCGGGAGGGAAAACGATGGTCTGGAAAAGGTTGAGGAGTACATGAACGTTGTCTTTCTTGGCGGTGCGTCGGGCATCGGCGCGAGCTGTATTGCTATTCAGATTGGCGAAAAGTGGATACTGGTTGATGCGGGGGTGCGGATGGACCCGAATGCAGACCGCCTGCCCGATCTTTCGGCTTTGCAGGGCAAGTCGCTTGAGGCTATCTTCATTACCCATGCCCACGCAGACCATATCGGCGCACTGCCGCTGGTCCACCAGGAATACCCCACCGTGCCTATCTATGCCTCGCGCTCGACCATGTTGCTCATGGAAATCATGCTCTACGATGCGCTGCAAGTGATGGAGAAACGGGCAACAACCGAGTTTGAGGTGCCGCTCTACGATGAAACAATGGTTGCCTCGACGCTCCACCGGCTCTACCCCATCCCCCTGAATGGCACGATAACCGTTCCCTCGCTGCCAGAGGTGAAAATTTATACCGCACGCGCCGGGCATGTGGCCGGGGCAATGAGCATCGGGTTTGAGACTCCCGAAGGGAAGGTTATTGTGAGCGGTGATGTCAGCGTGACCCCACAGCACACCGTGCCAGGGGCCCAGATCCCCGCGTTGAGCCACCCCGACCTGCTCATCCTGGAAAGTACCTACGGGTCGCGGCTTCACCCGAACCGTCAGACAGAAGAAGAGCGTCTTGCTGTTTCTGTGGCGGAGGGGATCGAGCGCGGCGGGCATGTGCTCATTCCCGCCTTTGCGCTCGGACGGGCACAGGAGGTGATTCGTATTTTGCATATGGCGCAGCGGCGCGGGACAATTCCAGAGTTTCCCGTATGGGTAGATGGCCTGGTCCGCACCGTTTGCTCAACCTATACGGCCATCCCCGAAGCCCTCCCCCCCATGCTCCAGCGGCAAATCCACAAAGGGTATCCCCCCTTCTTCTCCGGCATGATCCGCCCGGTAAGTGCGCCGCGCCAGCGCGAACAGATTGTCGAAGGCAAGCCCTCGTGTATTGTCAGCAGTAGTGGGATGCTCACCGGCGGGCCAAGCGCGTTTTATGCTGCGAAAATTGCCGAAAACACCGACGCTTCAATCCTCATTACGGGCTACCAGGACGATGAGGCTCCCGGTCGGCGGTTGCTAAACCTGGCCGACCAGGGTGGCGGCATGCTTGAACTGGGGGAACACACGGTCAATGTCCGCTGCCATTTCAATCGCTATCATCTCAGTGCCCACGCCGATGGGAACGAACTGACCGCGATGGTCAGCGCAATCAAGCCCAAAAAAGTTGCCCTTGTCCACGGCGACCTTGAGGCCCGCTCTGCGCTGGCAAAACGTATGGAGCGACTGGCCGAAATCATCTTGCCCAACAATGGGCAAACGTTGGAAATTGTGGGAAGCAAGAAGAAAAAAGCCGGACAGCAGCAAGCAACACAGCAAGCAACACAGCAGGCTCTGCAACAGGCCTGGTCGCCCGACACCCCGCTTGTCCTGGAAAGTTTGTGGCGAATGGTGGGCGAAAACAGGGAACAGCAGATTGTGAGCGTGCGTGAGCTGGCCGTTGCCTGGTATGGGGCCGGTGCGGGCGAAGCCGAAGAAGCCGCCATCCAGCAGGCTCTCGATGAAGCCTGTCGCACGCAATCGCTCGAATATCTCTACTTCATTCCGATGCCCGATTTGCCCAGATTATACCGCGTGCGGGTGTCAGGAGAATCCAGCAAAACGATGGAACACTATTCCCGTGCTATCCAGCCCGGCGTGCTGCTCCTCCTGCATGTCTATGGGGACAAACCGTTGCCGGCAGTATGCTACGATGTCCGCAACCAGTCTATCTGGGCCTATTCGCCATCGAGCAAAACCAACCGCACCCGCTACCCCGAAACGGTTGTCTCCGATGTTATCGGCAAGTGGGAACCCTATCCCATCTCGGATGTAACCGAGGTGCGCCAGTCGCTCACAAACATGCTCAAGGCCGCGCAGCGATGGCAGCGACAACAAACGGTCCACGCCGTTCTCAAATCCATGGAGCAAGGGAAACTCTACACGCTGAACAACCTGGCCGAACAGCTTGCCATCGGGGAAACCGACCTGGTGGGGCGGCTGGCCCTGGCCCTGATGCTCAACGACACCCCACGCCTCTTTATGCGCCATCACGACGGGGTTTCGCACCTCCGCGAACCAACCTACACCCTTCAGGAAGGGTGGCAGCAGGCATTGGAAGAAGGGGTGGGCGAGATACGACCGGACCAGATGTGGATACTCTCTGTTATCGAGCAGCATATTGGCAGTCCTCCCGACCTCTACCGGCGCAGTGTCAACCCGGACACGGGCGAGGTCACGCTGGCGTTCCACTTTCCGCGAGTCGCTCGCGAACAGTATAAGGAGCAGCTCGCCGCCGCCTCAGCAGAAGCCGGTGTCGCCATTACGGTTTCGCCCCAACCCCACCAGGGAGCTTTGACCGAAACCGCCTACGCCGTTTTGCCAGAAAACCTGACGGCAACCAAAACCTCGCTCCACCACGAACGGGACGCTATCCGCCTGCGCTGTTCGGGCACGGCTTCCAACGAAGCAATAGAAACTGCTATTGAAACCTTTCACAAGCGAACCGGCTGGAATCTGGAGATTGAACGGGATGCGCCGGGCCAACCCAATAAATCGCGCCCGAAAACAAACGGCTCACCGCCCCCCCAGACCCACGAGGAAGAGCAAAACCGTCTCGACCTGAATACGGCTATGGCCCTGACCAGAGCCGCCTTCCGCGATGTCCCCGACTTCTACAAGGTGAGTGCCGACCAGAGCCAGGGGATTTTGATGGTGCGGTTTCACTTTCCCGATGTTGCCGCCGAACGATATGCCGACCGACTGGCGCAGGTGTCGGAGCAGACCGGCTGGCGAGTCAGCATCTACCCCGAACTGCATCAGGGGGCGATGGACTCTCTCGTCCGTAAGATGATACCCGCCGGGGCTGAGATGGCGGCTGCCCCCTCGCTCCACCGCAAACAGCAGCAGGTGGTTGTCAAAGTGCAGGGCAAAATTGAAAAAGAGACCCTCAAAACCATACAAGCCTCTTTCACAAAGACGACCGGTTGGCATCTTGTTGTGCAAGAACTGTCCGGATAAACCCGATGGGGATGCTATTATTATAATAATGCAACGGATACAAAAGAAGGCCA
This sequence comes from Chloroflexaceae bacterium, assembly GCA_034436975.1. Classification (GTDB taxonomy): domain Bacteria; phylum Chloroflexota; class Chloroflexia; order Chloroflexales; family Chloroflexaceae; genus JAAUSY01. Next base: position 24,900 of record DAOTUE010000028.1, on the reverse strand, counting down.
TAGCCCTGCTCGCCCTCACCGCGTTTTTCCTGAAAGAGCTGGCCCGTGCCAATCTCACAATTACCCGCCAGGTGCTGGCCGGTCCCAGCCGGTTGCGCCCGGCCATTGTTGCTCTCCCACTTGCTGTCGAACGCGACATTGAGATTACTCTCTTCTCCTGGTTTGTCACGCTTGCGCCGGGAGTCCTCGCACTCGACGTATCGAGCGACCGCCGCGTCCTTTTCGTGCATACGCTCTCGGTTGAGACTATCGAAACATTCCGAACATCGCGCAAAGACTCCCTGGAACGATGGATTCGGGAGATTTTCTCGGACAGATAGTTCCACACCTCCGAAAACTTGAAACTCCTGGAAATAGGTGTACAATACCTATGGCAAAATGCATGGGGGGCCAGACTGGTTGGCATATATCTTGCTGCAATTCGCTACGACCTGTTTCTGTCAGGTCGTCCCATAACGTTGCATGGTGTCTAAGCAGAGAAAGGAAACCGTATGAACCGAAAAATGTTTCTGGCCATACTGCTGGTTTTTATGCCAGTGCTGTTGCTTGCAACCGCGCCCCGTTCCAACGCTCAACCGATTAGCCCGGAGCGTCGCTGCTTCGATGAAACAGGCTACTGTATCACCGGTGCTATTCTGTCCTATTGGGAGCAAAATGGAGGATTGTCGGTTTTTGGCTACCCCATAACGGACCTGCACGAAGAGACGATTGTCGGAGATAATGGGGTATCCTGGACCGGCCCGGTCCAGTGGTTTGAGCGAGACCGCCTGGAAGACCACGGCTCCGAAGGAGTGATGGCTGGTCGGCTCGGCGCAAAGATACTCGAATTGCAAGGGACCTCCTGGCATACCTTCCCGCAGGTCAGCAGTGCTGCCGAAGGGTGCCTCTTCTTTCAAGCAACCGGACACAGCCTGTGTGAACCATTCAGAAGCTACTGGGAGCAAAACGGTGGGCTGGAGCGATTTGGCTACCCCATTACTGAACCGCACGAGCGCACGCTCTACGGCATATGGACCGGAACAGTCCAGTATTTTGAGCGTCGCCGTATGGAACACCACCCGGAAAATGCTGGCACCCCCTACGAAGTCTTGCTCGGCCTGCTCGGAAACGAAGTCCTCGATTTTCAGGGGAGTGAGCCTGCACCCTGTGGCACCGTTATAAGCGAACTGCAAGATGCCCACTCACGCATTGAGTATTTTGCTGACCAGATGGGGTGCCCAACAACCGTCTATCGGGACCGAGCGGCAGCCATCCAGAACCTTGAGCGTGGGCAGATGATCTGGGTGAACTACAGCGATGACATGAAGAAGATCTATGCTATCTGGTCGAATGGTCGTTACAAGGAGGTCAATGACACCTGGACCGAAGATATGGGCGAAACGCCAGATGTGGATGCACCGTCGGGCCTGCACGTTCCCAAACGCGGCTTCGGCAAGGCCTGGATAGATGATCCGGTCATTCGCGAAGGTCTGGGGTATGCGGTTGAGAAAAACGAACGCGAGGAAACGGCAACCGTTCAGATGTTCCAGAGCGGCCGGCTCATCTGGTTGCATGGCCCGGACAAAGTGTATGCCCTCGGGCCGGACGAGTGGCACGTACAGATACTCTCACGGTGATATATTTATGAGTTGGTCTTATCGTATTGCTCAGGTGGCCGGGGTAGACATCAAAATTCATCTCACGTTTTTTCTGATTGTCTTTCTCGGTGCATTTCAATGGGGATTGGAGCGGGGGGCAGCCGGGGCCCTGTTTGGGGCAACGCTTATCTTGCTCCTGTTTGCCTGTGTCACGCTGCACGAACTTGGACATAGCATTGTTGCGCGGTATTTCCGCGTTCCCGTGCGCGAAATCATCTTGCTGCCCATCGGAGGGATCGCCTTCTTTGAAAAGCAACCCGAAAAACCGCTGCACGAACTACTCATCGCTGCGGCGGGGCCAGTGGTCAACGTGATCCTGGCTGGTCTGATTGCGGTCTTTCTGGGGGCAACGGTAGATGTTGCTCTACTCAATGAGCAGGGGATGGTTGCAGGAGAAGAGATGACGCTCTCGCTTACCACGCTGCTGCTCTGGTTGCTCGCAGCCAATGTGATGCTGGTGCTCTTCAACCTGCTGCCAGCGTTTCCGCTCGATGGTGGTCGCATGTTGCGGGCCATTCTTGCAATGTTTTTTGGCCAGACCCGCGCCACCAGCATTGCCTCCACCATCGGGCAGGCCATCGCCATTTTCCTGGGGGTCTTCGGGGTCATCACGGGTAATATCATTCTGGCCCTGGTCGCCGTCTTCATCTTCTTTGGGGCCAGTCAGGAAAATCGGGAAAGCTACGCCCGGACCGTGCTTCACACCCGGAAGGTGGGCGATGCCTACAACAAATACGTCCTCACCCTGGCCATCGGGGACCGCGTCAACAAGGTGATAGACTACATCCTGACAAGCTACCAACCAGATTTTGCCGTGATGCAGGGGCAAAAGCTGCTTGGTGTTGTCACCCGCGACGATGTGTTGAAAGCCTTGAACGCGCCTACGGCCGATGCGTCGGTGCCCGATACCTACGTCCAGATGATTATGCGGCGTGATGTCGTGCGGGTTGACGCGACCATGATGCTTGACGAAGTTCGCCAAGTTATGTCCGAAAAAGGAGAGCGGGTTGTGGCCGTCTACGAGGGAGATACCTACCTGGGTCTGGTCAGCATCGAGGATATTGCCGAAGCCTTTAGCGTACTCCTCTATCTTGATCGTGCTTCCTCGAAAAAACAGGCGGAGCCGGAGCCGGGCTGATCACGCCCGGCAATTTTTATGCTATTATAGAACCATACTATAGAAGAAAGTTTTCTATAGGAAGTTCTGTTCAAACGTATCGTTTCCTGGTCGTTCACCACAAACCAGAATCAACAGGAGAGGAGAACGATAATCTATGGATATGTTTCTTGGGGTTGATGTTGGCTCAACAACCGTCAAGGTTGTCGTAGTAGACCGTGCAAAAAACCTGCTTGCCCAGCGGTACTTCCGTTCCAAAGGGCAACCGCGAAAAACGCTCCTGCTCGCCGTGGAGGAGCTTCAGCAGGAGGTGGATCTCTCGCATATTATCGGGTTAGGATTGACCGGCTCCGGGGGAGAGAATATCGCCCGGCTGATCGGCGGAAACCATGTCAATGAATTGATTGCCCAGACCCGTGCTGTGGGAGAATACTACCCACAGGCCCGCACGGTGATTGAGATTGGAGGGCAGGATAGCAAATTCCTCTCGGTCGAGTGGGATGAGAAAAGTGGCAAGATGATGCTGATTGATTTTGCCATGAACACCCTCTGCGCCGCGGGAACTGGCTCCTTCCTCGATCAGCAAGCGGAACGACTGGACATCTCGATTGAAGAAGAGTTTGGCCATCTCGCGTTGCAGTCGAAAAACCCGTCACGCATTGCCGGACGCTGTACGGTCTTTGCCAAATCTGACATGATTCACCTGCAACAGAAGGGGACCCCGCTCCCCGATATTATCGCGGGGCTGTGTTCGGCTCTGGCTCGCAATTTTAAGAGTGTTATCGGCAAAGGAAAAGCATTTACCCCTCCCATCCTCTTTCAAGGGGGAGTGGCCTACAATCAAGGAGTAGTCCGCGCCTTTGAGACGGTGTTGGGGGTGCAGCCCGGCGAACTCATTGTCCCCAACAACCATACACTGATGGCCGCTCTGGGGACGGCCTTTGTTGCTATGGACCAGGAGGGAGAGGGGACCCTGCCGACCTTTGTCGGGTTCGAGCCGCTCAAGGAAATGGTCCTGTCGGGCAAAAGCGAACAAAAAACCATGCCGCCGCTGACCCGCTCGGGCTTCCCATTGCCAACCTACAACGCTACGCCATACACCCTGCCCGCCGAAGCATCCGCGCCCATTCCGGCCTATCTTGGGATAGATGTTGGCTCCATCAGCACGAACGTGGTGTTGATAGACGAGCAATCGCATGTAATAGCACGCCGCTACCTGTCAACGGCTGGGAAACCACTTGAGGCTGTACGCCGCGCCCTGCGCAAAATTGGCCAGGAGGTGGGGGAGCGGGTGATTGTGCAGGGGGTGGGGACGACCGGCTCCGGGCGACACCTGACCGCCGATTTTGTCGGGGGCGACGTTATTCGCAACGAGATTACGGCCCAGGCCCGCGCCGCTACCGCCATAGATCCCGACGTTGATACCATCTTTGAGATTGGCGGGCAGGATAGCAAATACATCAGCCTCAATCATGGAGCTATTGTAGACTTCACCATGAACAGCGCGTGCGCGGCGGGCACTGGCTCGTTTCTTGAAGAGCAGGCAGACCGGCTGAAAATTGACATCAAGAAAGACTTTAGCGAGCTGGCTCTCTCCTCTTGCTGCCCGACTGGACTGGGAGAACGCTGTACGGTCTTTATGGAATCGGACATCGTTCACCACCAGCAGCAGGGCGCAACCGTTGAGCAACTGACCGGCGGTCTGGCCTATGCCATTGCCCAGAACTACATCTACCGCGTGGTGGGAAACCGTGCAGTGGGGAAAAACATCTTCTTCCAGGGCGGAGTTGCCTGGAACCAGAGTGTGGTGGCAGCCTTTCAGGAGTTGCTCAAGCGGCCCATCACCGTGCCGCCGCACCACGACGTAACCGGGGCAATTGGTGCAGCTATTCTGGCAATGGAAGAACTCAACCAGCACCACAACAATGGGACCGGGACCCATACGACTCCTGCAACCAACTTCAAAGGGTTTGCCCTTGACGATATTTCCTACGAAACCTCAACCTTTGAGTGCCGGGCCTGCCCCAACCTGTGCGAAGTGAGCAAAGTTGTCATTGCCAACCAGAAGCCGGTCTTCTATGGCGCACGGTGTGATAAGTTTGAGGATGTGAGCAAACAAAAGGGGATCACCAATATCTCCGCCATTCCCGACCTTTTCGCCGAACGAACCCGCTTGCTGCTTGGAGATTATTCCTCTCCCAATGGGCGCAACGGGAGAATGCGTGTGGCCATTCCGCGGTCTATGATCTTTCACGACCTCTTCCCCTACTGGCGGACTTTCTTTGGCACCCTCGACATTGAGGTTGTCATATCCGAAGCAACCAACCCGAATATCGTCCGCCAGACGCTCGAACACGCCGGAGTGGAAACCTGTTTTCCGGCCAAGCTAATCTATGGACACGTTCTCGACCTGATAGACAAAGAAGCCGACTACGTGTTTCTACCGGGGCTTATCAGCCGCGAAAACGCCGGACCCGGGCAAAAAGAAAACAACTATTGCCCCTACATTCCCGCTTCATCCTACCTGGTCAGTGCTCATGTTGATCTGGAAGAAAAGGGGCTTCGCCCCCTGCGCTTCCCGCTCCAGATGCGGTGGGAGAAAAACCGCAAGAAGGACCTTTCTGCGATGGCCAACGAACTGGGGGTTTCGTCGCGGCGTATTGCCGAAGCCGATGATGCCGCAGCCGCAGCGCAAAAAGCGTTTTATCAGAACATCCGCCGGCGGGGGCAGGAAATTCTGTCATCCCTCTCCGAGGATCAGCCGATCGCGGTTATCGTGGGGCGGCCCTACAATGTTGCCGACCTGGGCGTATGCCAGGATCTTCCCTTCAAGCTGCGGAAGCTCGGCGTGTTCCCTATCCCAATGGATTTTTTGCCCGTTGATACTGTTGATATTACCGAGCAGTATCCGCATATGTTCTGGCGCAGTGGGCAAGATATTCTGGCCGCGGCAAAAATTGTCCGCAACGACCCGCGACTGCATGCAATCTATGTCACCAGCTTTAGCTGTGGTCCCGATTCATTCATTCTCAGCTTCTTCCGCCGCATCATGGGAGACAAACCGTTTCTGGAGCTAGAGATGGACGAGCACACGGCTGATGCCGGCATTATTACTCGCTGCGAAGCCTTCTTCGACAGCTTGAAAATGGGGAAAGGAGTATTGGTATGACAACCGCAGACCAGACCGACGACCGCAAGATGATCTACATTCCCTATATGTGTGACCAGGGCTATATGCTGGCGGCCGCAATGCGGGCCTTCAATATGAAAGTGGAGGTGTTGGAGCCAACGAATACGGAAACGCTGGATGTCGGGCTAAACTTCTGCATCGGGCGCGAGTGTTTGCCCTGCCTCACCACGACTGGCGATATTGTCCATCGGGCCAAACAACCCGACTTTGACCCGAAGAAGTCGGCCTTCTTTATGCCCACAACAACCGGCTCCTGCCGCTTTGGAAACTACAATGTGCTCCAGCAGAGTATCCTTGAGCAAGAAGGGCTATATGGGATAGAGTTTATTTCGCCTACCGCCGACAACTCCTACAAAGGGTTTGGCGAGCGTCCGGCCCAATTGCGTTTGCTCATCTGGCAGGGGGCCGTTGCCAGCGACCTGCTTATCCGCCTGCTCCACGAACACCGTCCCTACGAAGTGAACAAAGGACAGACCGACCAGGTATACAAGCAGTGTCTGGAGATCCTTGCTCAGGCTACGGAGGCCGGTGGTGGGAAAAAGCTGGTCGAAGCGATGCGCCAAGTTGCACAGCGGTTTGAGGACATTTCCCTCAACGGTGAGGAAGAACGCCCGCGTATTGGCATCGTTGGCGAAATCTATCTCCGTTTTAACTCCTATGTCAACCTTGACATTGCCCGTCAGGTGGAGCAGATGGGGGGCGAGGTGCAGATTGCCAGCATCATTGAGTGGCTCTACTATACCAACTGGGCCTACCTGAAGGATACCCGCACCTATGGCAAACCCATAGAGTTTATCAAAATGTATCTGACAGACAAGTACCAACGGCATATCGAACACTCGCTGCTCAAGCCAGTGGCCCACCTGCTCAAGCACCCGGAGGAAACCCATACCAGCGTCCTGATGGAAAACCTGATGCCCTACTACCACCCCGACCTTAGCTCCGAGGCGATTTTGAGTATGGGATCGGCCATAGACTTCGGGCGGCGCGATTTTGCCGGCATCATCAATGTGATGCCCTTCTCCTGTATGCCGGGCATCATCACCGCGGGGATGGCCCCGCGCATCCGCGCCGACCTGGACAATATCCCCTGGCTCGATATTTCCTACGACGCACAGGGGGGAACCAACATTAAAACACGCATGGAAGCATTCCTCTATCAAGCTGTGCAGTTCAAGCGCAGGAAGATGGCCCACGCAGAGGTGGCCCCGGCCTATGCTTGATACCATGTTCGGGTAAACAGGTTAATAGATAAACCATCCTTTAAATCATCCTGGTTTCGCCCTCACCCCCCTGCCCCCCCTCCCGCTGGGAGAGGGGGTGCCGCGCCAGCGGCGGGGGTGAGGGCATTGTTCAAGTTTATATTGATTTCTCTATGAGTATTGGGTAAGATTTTGGGGAGAGCGATGAGCCATCAGGAACATCAACAAAGAGCAAACCAGGAGCAGCGTGTATCCATTCATTGTGGGATACTGACGGTGAGTGATAGCCGCACGCCAGATGATGATACCAGCGGCGCAGCTATTCGGCTTGCCCTGGAACAGGCGGGGGCATACCATCTCACGCTACGCCATTGTGCCAGACGATCTTGCAACAATTGTCGCTCAGGTCCGACAGTTTGAGCGCGAGGGATGCCAGGTGCTTCTCTCCAATGGCGGAACGGGAATAGGCCCGCATGATGTAACTATCGAGGCCGTTGAAGGGGTGCTCAACAGGGTGATCCCAGGGTTTGGTGAGATATTTCGTCTGCTCTCCTTCCAGGAGATTGGTGCAGCAGCAATACTCTCACGGGCCACGGCGGGAGTTTTTCGGACCATGCTCATCTACTGCCTGCCGGGTTCCACTGGTGCCGTCCGACTGGCTATGGAGCAGTTGATCATCCCGACGCTCCCGCATCAGGTCTGGGAATTGCATCGCTCGTCTGGTCGGGCCCAACCGCTCCCTGCTGGTGCCAACCCATCACAGTTGACCCACCTGGATGCTCAGGGGCAGGCCCACATGGTCAATGTTGGGGAAAAAGCGTCGTCCTGGCGCGAGGCTATTGCTCGCGGGGAGGTTCAGATGGAGGCGCAAACGCTGAATCTCATCGGAGCCGGGGACATCCCCAAAGGCGATGTTCTGGCTGTTGCGCGGGTGGCAGGAATACTGGCGGCAAAGCGCACAGCCGAAATCATTCCCCTCTGCCATCCACTCCCACTCACCCATATTGCGCTTGCTTTTACTCCCGACCAAAAAGCGCGTACCCTCGTGATAGAAGCCACGGTACGCTGCTATGGAAAAACGGGCGTAGAAATGGAGGCGTTGACGGCGGTCAGCGTGGCCGCGCTCACAGTCTACGACATGGCCAAGTCGGTTGATCGGACAATGCAGATTAGCGGCGTGCGGCTCGTGCAGAAGTGCGGTGGGCAACATACCATCCCAGAACCATCTGGAACTATCCCAGGTCAGGATAAAGAAGCCTCGCCGTGACCCGACTGGCAGCCTGGCAAACCCTACTCTAACCATATGTTATGGCAGCGAAAGAAATACCCCCCGGCAACTATTCGCGCCAGTTCCTCACCAGGGCCCAGCCGATGCAAGCCTGCATCCGGCCTACAATGAGTCCGTTCTGTCCAACATGGTCGGGGCGAGAACGCGAGAACCTCTCGTATTCCCATGAAAAGGGACTGTATGCTATAATGGGCCAGCGGTAAAAAGAAAAAGGGTTAAAAATGATTGTCCTGCGCCTTGCCCTGCCTGACACATAAGGAGTTGTTCGCATATGTCTGTTTCTGTTGCTGTGGTCGCCACTGATGCTGCCGCCAGTGAACGGCTTGCCTCACTTATCCCAACCGAAGCCTTTACTATAACAAAGTGCCAACCAGACAGCTTGTCCGATACGTTGCCAGATCTTTTTGTTCTGGCTCTTCCTGGCCTCGAAACCCCGGAAGAAACTCTGATCGAACGGTTGCGAGCTGATGATGCAACAGCGAACATTCCCATTGTCATTGTCAGTACCCTGCCAATGATTGACCTGCAATCGGTGCCCTATGCCAGTGATTGGACTATTGCCATTGTTGAGGAACCTGTGGACCCGCAGGTACTCCAGGATACCATGAATTTTCTCCTCAACCCGGAATAGAGCCTGCACATGTCTTGCAAGATGACGAAATGTAACACAAGGAGTTGAAATATGTTAAGTGAAACCCTTCAGAAGGCTATCAACGAACAGATCAAAGACGAGTTCTATGCATCTCATCTTTACCTTTCTATGGCTGCGTATTTTGAAGCCAATAGCTTGCCCGGTTTTGCCCATTGGATGGAGCAGCAAAGCTCGGAAGAACGCAACCACGCCATGCGGTTTTATGCCTATGTGAATGACCGCGGTGGGTGCGTTGTTTTGAAGGAAATAGGCAAACCTCCATCGGACTTTGGCTCGCCGCTTGAGGTTTTTGAAAAGGCTCTCCAACACGAGCAAAAAGTGACCGCTTCTATCAATGAGATCTACGCGCTTGCGGTCAAAGAAGGCGATTATGCCACCCAGGTAATGCTCAACTGGTTTGTTGAGGAGCAGGTTGAGGAAGAGAAGAGTGCAACCGATGTGATAGACATGCTGAAGCGAGCAGGCGACAAGGAACATGTGCTGCTGATGATAGACCGGCAGCTTGGCGCACGAGAAGATGATGATTAGATATGATTGACTGATGCTTCGATGGTTCTCCCCCTCCTACCCGTGGTATCGGGAAGCCCAGACCCGGTAGGAAAGGGGAGACGGCTTTCTTCGCAACCCGGACCCGCCGGGGCGCATGGGACCACCTGCTCCCCCCTGAAAGACCACATAACCAGAAAAACATTCCGTAATCGTTCAGGGGGGATAAATATAATCCTTCAGAACAACGATTACAAACATTCTGTTGTAACCGCGCACCTGCCAGGTGAGCCAGGTAAACATTGACGACACGCCCCCCACGACCTCCGCCCAAACTATGAATATGTGAATAAGAACCCGCCTGCTGACGGACACGGTGCCGGGAATACCCCCCGAATGCTAACACTGACCAGGTTTTTCCCACAAATCAAAGGAATTTCCTCTGGAAATACTACAAAACATAGCAAGACAATATCCGGGGGTGTACAAATTGACGGTTTCCTGGTATAATACGCAGTCCATTAAGCAAGTTTCAGGGTGAGGGAGCTATGGATATTGATGATCTGATGCGTGATATTCAGGCAATGAAGGAAGATCTGCTGATTTTTGAGCGGAAGTATTGTATTCCGTCTGAGATTTTTTATGATTTCTACCAGCGCAACGAAGAACCGCCGGTCCTGGTATGCGGGTTGGATTGGAGCGAGTGGGCCGTCACCTATGAAATTCTCCAGGAACGTCTTTCGCTGTATGGGGAGAAGGTCCAGCAGTTGTTGAAAGATTCGACGATCTCCGATGTTTCACAGTTGATAGAGCGGGCCGCGTGCCGCAAATCTGTGGCACTCCAGGGGGAACCGTTTTTGTTGTCTCCCCGCACCATGTTCGTCCCATCCGGTTAATGGGATGATGCAGGCCACACTGGCTACCCTGGTTGCGTCGGCTGCGCTTCGTGCAGGGCAGGTCCGGGCTATCCTGAAATTTGCCGGACGATGTTTATGTTTGAGGGGAGAACCTGGGAGCGCAAGCGACCCGCTTGTAGTGGGGCAGGCAACCTGCCCGCGCTCCCAGGAAAGAAATCCTTGACTCTGAACAATTACCAGCCCCCCTCGCCCGCCCTGTCAGAATACCTGGCTACCGCGAGCAAGAGGGTTTTTGTTTTCCCGTGCTGGTTGTTTTATCTGATAACCAGTGGTAGGTAGATTGAAAGGGCTTCGGCGGTTGTAGTCAGCGGAAACTCGGCTTGCAGATCCGTAACCCCATCTTTCAGGCCAACTGTCACCGCAACCGTATCGGAGTCGCCCACGCCGGCCGATTGCGGCACCGTCACGATAATATCAACCATCTTTTCGCCGCCCGGCTCGATAGTTGCCTCCGTGCCGGTAAAGGCGGCCAGACTGGCCGTCGGGATTGTTGCTTCGGTGGCCCGCACGTCCCACGCATTGCCAGAGCCGCCGACCACAAACGTATGAGGCTGGCTGCCAGGGTTGCGAATAGTAAGGCGGTAGGTGGCTTCGGAGCCAATTGCTACCTGCTGGCTGTCGGAGTCCATCTCGACAACGTCGGTGCTTTCCTCCGCCAGCAGGTTTTCAATGCTCTCCGCTTCGGATGCTTCGCTTGTTGTCCGGAGCGTTGCCGCGGTTGTCGCTGTCGCATCCGACTGCGCCTGCACCCGCACCGTGACGGTGTCGCTCATCCCGCTGGTTACGTCGGCGGGAATGTGGACCACCACGCGCACCGTTTCGCCATGCCCCCGATCCAGTGGAATTGTGTAGCCACCCTGGTAGACATCGCCCGGACGCGAGTCGGACACCAGGTGTGTTTCCCACGATGCCCCGGCCATATCAACTGCGAAGGTGTCGGAGACGTTGCCCGTATTGGTGAACTGGAGCGTGTAGGTGACAGGGTTGCCCGGCTCGCCCATCCGGTTTGCGCTGCTCGGAGCCAGCGCAACGCCGTAGTTTGCGCGGGCCCGCGTGGTCAGCGTTGCGCTGATGGCAGTTTGCGGATTGCCCTTCGATGTTGCCGTCACAACAACGGTGTTGCTGGCTCCACCACGGGCATCCGATGGAATAGTCACATTCACGGCAAAGGAAGTCATCTCACCCGGTGCCAGCGTCCCCGTTGTCGTGGTGGGCAGCGTGGTTTCCCACGCGGTATTGCCAGCCGAGAGCGTATAGGTGTCTGATAGCCGGCTGGTGTTGGTCAGCCGGAGCGTACCGGTTACTATGCTGCCAGCCTCGCCCTGCTTCTCCTGCATCGTCGGGTCAAGCGTGCCCTGGTAGGGGAAGATGGCCCGAACATGCACATTGTCCACCATCCAGTAGTAGGACCAGTCGCCCTGCCAGCGGAAGCGGATGCGGCTGTTGGGAGCACCGGACATCGGGGTCCCGAAACTCGACTGGGCAATGGTTGTTTGCGTATAAACCTTTGTCGGGAACCAGGCTGTACCATTGAACAACTCAAGGGTGCCTTTGCCGCCATATCCTCCCACGAAGTCGTGGTCAAAAATCAGCACAAGGAACGTCGAACCACTGGCATCGAAGGCAGGCGAAACCAGCGCAACATCCTCTGGTATTCCGTTGTCCGAAAGTGCATCGCTGTCGAAGATGGCGAAAGGATGGTTGATCGAAATGTTTTGAGGATACCGACCAACAGGGTTGTCAAAGTGCCAGACATCCACCTCTGGCTCGCCTATTCCGTCGAGGATGGTGCTTTCCCATCCGGGCGGGGGCGTGGTGCCGCTGGCTTCGGCAAAGTCTTCTTCAAGCAGACTGACATTCATCACGGTAAGTTCCTCGCTATCAGTGAGGGGCGTTTCCGTCAGGTCGTGGGTCACGCTGACCGGGTTGGTAAACGATGTTCCTGCGATGACATCAGGAGAGACTTTTGCTGTAAAGGTGATGATGATGGTACGCTTTCCTGGAATGGTCAGACCGCTGGCCAGAGTGGGGAGATCGTCGGCATCTTGCGCCAGCGTTGCCCCCTCCTGCGGCATATTGAGCCAGACCGGCCCCACAAAGGAGAGTTCCGCCGGAAGCGTATCGGTGACAACGACCTGGCGAGCTTCGACCGAACTATCATTTTCCAGCCGGACAAAGCAGGTATCGCTCTCGCCGGGGAACGGGAACCTGTGATTGCAGTAGGTGCTCACCTGTAGCTCTGGCAGTTGCACAGACAGGTAGATAATGGACACTACTGGCTCAGGTGTTTCCCTGCTGGTGACGCTGGCAACATTGTCAACATGGGTCGGCTCTGCATCGGGGGAAACCCTGACCGGAACCGTCACCGTGATACGCGCTCCTGCATCAATAGTCAGGCCGCTGACCACGGTGGGGAAGTCGCTTTCCTGTTGAGCCAGTGTTGCGCCCGGTTGCGGTGGGGTAATCTCCACCGGACCGACAAAGGCCATGTCAGCGGGCAATGTATCGGAGATCACCGCGTCGGTTGCTGCAATGGAGCCGTCGTTCTGCACAATGATTGTGTATGTGACCGGATCGCCTGGCCTTACCGTATTGGAACTGGCTGTTTTTGCCAGGGACAGCTCCGGGCTTATATCAAACGCAGCACTCGCCAGAACAGGAAAACCAGTCTCTGCGCTGGTGATGCTGGCTACGTTTGTTTGCCCCCCCCAGGTGTCTGGCTTGACGGTGACAGGCAGGGTTACGGTGATACGCTGCCCGGCGGAAATGACGATCCCGCTGGCCAGGGTGGGCATATCGCCGGGGTTCTGGGCCAGCGTTGCGCCGGCCTGCGGCGGGTCGAGCGTGACCGGCCCGGCAAAGGAGACCCCCGCCGGGAGGGTGTCGGAGATAACCACTCCGGTTGCAACGGCTGAGCCGCTGTTGTAGGCCTGCACCGTGTAGGTCATTGGCTGGCCTGGCTGTGGCTGCAATGGAGCAAACTGCTTGGCCAGCGACAGACGCGCCCCCAAAAAGACCGCTTCGGTGTCCACTGTCGGGGTCGGAATCTGGGTGCTGGCAACACTGACGGTATTGATCAGGTTGCCGCTGGCCCCCATACTCACCGTAACCGGCAGCGTGACGGTAATTTGCTGCCCGGCATTGACCCTCAGACCGCTGGCCAGGATGGGCATATCGCCAGCGTCCTGGGCCAGCGTTGCGCCGGCCTGCGGCGGGTCGAGCGAGACTGGCCCGGCAAAGGTCAGTCCCGACGGGAGCGTATCAACCAGGGTTGCGTTTGTCTGGTTTGTTGCCGAGGGATTGCGAAGGGTAATCGTGTAGGTTATACGCTCGCCTGGCACTGGCAATGGTGTGTTGACCGTTTTATCGAGGTGGAGCCGCTGCGAACAGGTCGAAACCCGAAACGCGCCAATGCGGGTCTGCCAGTGCAACGCCGAATCCGTCAGGTATTCATTGGTGTACCAGAAGGTACAGTCGTCCACCGGGTCTACACTCATCGTGCTGTAGTCACCCCACCGGCTTGGCCGGATTTGTGGAGCCGTGCCCGCTATGAGCAGTTGCTCATCTGAAAGCTGGCCCGGCGGGTCGGAGGCAAGGCGGGTGGCGTAGCCAATAGAGGGGTAAAGCTGCTTGCTCGACGCGCTGTAGCCAAGTGCGATATTGCCGTTCCCATCCATTGCAATGCTGCCCATCCAGCGGTGGATGCCGTCGTCGGGCGCATAGGTGCCATACTGCTCCACTCCCCAGGGGGCAGTGAGTGTTTTCCGCAGCTCATACCAGCGAATCCCCGCCTGTCCATAGCCGTAGGGCGTGTCCAGTGCATCTACCGTATGGTTGAAAACCATTGTCTCGTGGGTGCCAAAGTTCCGGTATTGCAACCGATACATCGGGCGGTCTGATAGCGCATCAAGCAACACGTCCGTATCTGGTTGGGGGATATACATCCGTAACATGGTGAACGGAGGAAGATCGAGCACACGGTTGGGGGCGTGCTTGCTTCCCACACCAAAGGTTGATTGCTGCGGGTTGTTCCAGTCGGTATGAAACTCCCAGATACCAAGTTCTTGCGTCAACATGCGGTTTTCATCAACCATCCCGATCAGATAGTTGGGGGTTCCATCGGGAGGGGGGGGGCCTTCCAGATGGGCGGGGAGCAAACTCCACGCATCATGCTCAAACCTGATCTGGCGGGCAAACGGGTCGCCAGCGAGCATCCGTTCGCGTTCGTAGACAACAACACCCCCTCCACTGAACTCTTCAGTAAACTCATTGACGGTCATATAGTAGCCATCGGGCCAGACCCCCAGTTTGGGGTAGTCGTTCATCTCCTCTTCATCGTAGAAGAAGGCGTAGCGATACCAGGGGCCGGTGGGGTCGGGCGTTTGCGAGATGGCGATACACTCGTAGTAGGGCCCGCTGGGATCTCCTGTGAAGAAATCGCTCTCGAAGGCAAACTGGCTCATCAACCAACGGTCGGCCAGGTGGTCGTAGAGCGTGATGGGGTCTCCCTCCCCATCGGTTTCGCACACCCCCCCGAACCCCTGCCAGAGGGCTGTATTGGGCAGGGGGCCGAGCACGCTTGTGCCATCGCGGGTGAAAACCCGAAACGAATTGTTGAGCATCTGGACATAGTGGTTGTTGCCTATATCCCCCTGGGTGTCGGGGGGAAAGATCGAATTTCCTAATGTGGTAACGTTATCCTGGCTGCTGACCCCTTCAAAGTTGACCCCCGTTGTCACTGCGGCCTGGGTACTCCCCCCCGGCAGCAGGTCGGACCCTTCCCCCCCTGTTTCATCGGCATCGGCGGGGGGGGGGCGGCGGTCTTTTCCCGCGCTATCTGCACTCCCCTCATCACCCGTGGGAGGGGGGACGATTGACCCAGGGCGGGGCATCTCAACCATCGGCGGGGTTCCCTCAAGCACAGGCGTAGGAACAACAATATCGCGCAGTGGCGGCGACACATCGCTTCTAACCGGGAGCGAAACCTCCGGGGTGGGCGCATTGCCCCCATCATTATTATTATCGCGTCCATCATTCGTTTCATCTTCATCATCCGTACCGGGGTCTGCTGGCGGCGTGTCCTCCTGCGCCAGCGGCGCGGCCGGAGGAGCGGCCAGGGCCAGGCTCCCCGCACGGGCCAGGCCCGCCACCAGGAGAAGCACCAGGAGACCACCTGATATAGTCCACCAATTCCTTACAAACCATCTCATCATTTTCACCATTTTGTACCATCCTCTCTTAACCCAATGTTCTGGCTTGCCAGTGTTCTGGCGAAATATAGAACAAACCACAAACTATTATAGGCAAAAACTTCAATAGGGCAAACGGAGGAAAAACCAGGGCCGTGCAGGTCGGGAAGCGAGATTCAGCCATCCCTGACGGTCGTGGCTTCCCCTGTCTCCAGCGTCAGGACAGTTGCCTCCGGGCGACAGTTCAACCGCAATGGCACCCCACCCAATCCACGCGATACATACAGGTGCATTGTCCCTATCCGAAAAAGTCCGCTGATATAGCGCAGGCCATAGAACGGCACACAAAACCACCCCAACCCCGGCAATTGCAAGTGCCCCCCGTGAGTGTGGCCCGAAAGTTGCAGCGCAACCGGGTGTCGGGCCGCATCGTCGGCAAAATCGGGCACATGGGAGAGCAAGATGGTAAACCCTTCGGGGGGAACATGGTGCAGGGCGGCCTCAAGGTCGGGGCTTCCATACCAGACATCGTCTATCCCCGCCAGCCAGAATGGGGTACCCTGCCAGTGCAAACAGGTGCTTCTGTTCATAAGAAAGGATATACCAAGCGGTTCCAGGTGGGTGCGGATATTCTCTAGCCCTTCCCAATGGTCGTGGTTGCCCGGCACAGCGTAGACACCGAGCGGTGCGCGGAGACCGTTGAGCAGGTCGGGCAGAGTGGGGATGGCCCGCTTGAAGCTGACAAAATCGCCGGTAATAACCACAAGGTCAGGTTGTTCAGCCCGCATCTGCTCCACAGCCCATTGCACATTGGAGCGGACAAAGGGAAAGCCCAGGTGAAAATCGCTGAGATGCCCAATTCGCAACCCGTGGAGCGCGGGAGGGAGCGAAGGCAACCGTAATGTCACCCGTTCGAGGACGGGCCTGCGTGGCTCAAGCATAATCGTATAGGACACCCCGGCCACCCCTGCTGCGCTAACCACTGCCGCAACCGGCAGCCGGAACCGCCTCCACCGCAGCGAAAGAGCAATAGCCGCGCTCGTTGCCGCGCCCATCCCCACTGTTGCCGCCACCCATTGCGGCGAACAACGAAACTGAAAGAACTCGTGCAAGGCAACGTTCCGGGTATCACCGGCATCAACCATCTTGTTCATGGATATGCTCCTGGATTTTTATATGGAGAGAGTATGACCGGAGCCTGCAAAACAGGCTCCGGAGAAAGAAGGAAGGAAGGAAAAATATCTTATATCTTGACACCGAACACATGGGGAGGCAGACGGAACCCGTGGGCTTCGAGTTGCGGGGTACACTTGGGACGGACACCGGTGGGGCGATGCTCGCAGGTCAGTTTACCCGTCTCGGCATCTCTCCCAACAATATGATTTTTGAAAATGTCGGTCAATACGGTAGTATCCCCTTCCATCCCCTGGACCTCGGTAATGTAGGTAATTTTGCGTTGTCCATCATCAAGACGCGACTGCTGGATGATGAAATGGACCGCGGCCGCAATCTGCTGGCGAATAACGATAAGGGGGAGATCCATCCCCGCCATCATACACATCGTCTCCAGACGGCTCAGAGCCTCACGCGGGCTATTGGCGTGGAGCGTAGACATTGAGCCATCGTGGCCCGTATTCATTGCCTGGAGCATCTCCAATGCTTCACCCCCACGACATTCCCCAATGATAATCCGTTCGGGGCGCATACGGAGCGCGTTAATCACCAGGTCGCGGATAGAGACGCGCCCGGTGCCATCCACGTCGGCAGGCTTGGCTTCCAGGCGGATAACGTGGTCTTGAATAAGTTGCAATTCGGCACTATCCTCAATTGTCACCACCCGCTCTTTGGCTGGGATAAAGTTTGAGAGGCAGTTAATCAACGTCGTCTTCCCCGACCCGGTGCCGCCGGAGACAACAATATTCTTGCGGCTCACCACAATAGCTTCGAGAAACTCGGACATCTGCGACGAGAAGGAGCCAAAATTCATCAGGTCCTGGACTTTTAGCTTGTTTTTGGAAAACTTTCGGATCGTGATATTGGGGCCGTCTATTGCACAGGGATGAATGACGGCGTTGACCCGGCTCCCATCAGGCAACCGGGCATCCACCAGCGGCCACTTGCGATCTATACGACGACCAAGCGGACGGATGATACGGTCAATAATTTTGAGCACATGATCATCGTCGGCAAATACAACATCCGATACTTGCAACTTCCCCTTTTTCTCAATGTAGATACGGTTGGGACAGTTGACCATGATTTCTGAAATATCGGTGGACTCGATGAGGACTTGCAGGGGGCCGAAGCCAAGCATTTCATCGTAGACCAGCTTGAAGAGCCGTTTTGCGTCCTCGTCTGTCAGGTCTGCCGTGTCCTTGTGCTGGCGATAGAAATGAGCAAACCGCTCCTGGAGCATCTTTTCCGTTTCGCTATTGCGTTCAAGATTGGTATTTGAGCCAAGCGAAGCCTGGATACGGTCAACAATCTGGAGCGAAATCGCAATCAATTGCTTCATCTTCTCGCTCCCAACCGGTGGCTTGGTCCGATCATCAGGAATTTCGACCCCGGCGGGCTTTACCTCAGATGGGTTCACCTCGGTGGCTTTCCCATCAGCTTGTTGTCCGTTGGTTGGTGGTGGGGCCTTTCCCTCTACTGCTGCTGCTCCCCCCGATTTCTTGAATAGTGGCATATGCGTATCCTCTACTTTGTTCTATTTCACGCTTGCTGCTTCACGCAACAATTCAGATAATAACAACGGTAAGCGTTCACTGTGTTGAGACAACCCCTGGGAGTGCAAGCGTCCCGCTTGCCTCGGGGCGGACATCCTGCCCCGCGCTCCCTGAACCCCAAACCCTCTCACCATCAGGTAATCTTGACAAAATACGCCCCACAGGCCCGGTCTATCAGTTCTTTTGTCATCGAAGGTTGCACCCCGCGATACTTTGCCTCGTCCAGAATCTGGTCGCACAGGTCGCGGGGGTGGCAGGAGCGCAGGTCTCGCCCCGTTTTCATATAGTGCTCCTGGATGAGATAGCGCAACCCATCATCGCTATAAGGGATCTTTTTGCCTTTGGCCACCCGCTTGAATATCTCCCGAAACTCATTGGGAGTCGGGTTGGGGACTTCTATTTTGTGGCGAATACGACGCAAGAAAGCATCGTCTACCAGGTCTTTGGGTGAGAGGTTCGTTGAAAAGACAATCAGCACATCGAAGGGAACGGCGAGTTTCTTGCCCGTCTGCAACGCCAGATAGTCAACCTGTTTTTCCAACGGCACAATCCAGCGGTTGAGCAAATCCTGCGGGCGGCATTTCTGGCGGCCAAAGTCGTCTATGAGAAACAACCCGCCGTTGGATTTCATTTGAAAGGGGGCTTCGTACACTTTGGAGATGGGGTCGAAGATGAGTTCGAGCTGTTCAAGGATGAGCTCGCCCCCGACAACCACATGAGGTCGTTTGCAGACAACCCAGCGCGCATCCGGCGGCTGGGCAACGGTCTGGTCGGGGGTGCTAAATGGATCGTCGCCCTCTTCGATGCGGGTCACTTCGTGCTGGACAATCACTTTGTGGTTGAGCGGGTCAAACACTTTGATAATATGCCCATCTATCTCAACTGCGTAGGGAACGAGAATATGCCCTTTTAGCAAGTTGGCGATACCCTCGGAAAAGGTGGTTTTGCCATTTCCGGGTGGACCGTAGAGAAAGAGCGAACGGGCAGAGTTGGCCGCGGGGCCAAGCCGGTCGAGCATACTCCCGCTGACGACAAGATGGCTGAAGGCTTTGCGAATCGTTTGTTCATCTACAATCATATTTCCAATAGATTGCTTTTTGACCATCTCCACATATGTCTCAAGCGGGACGGGGGCCGGTCCGGCATACTGGCTCCGCTCCATCACCTCCCGCACTTTATTCACGCCTTTTCTGGCAATGACATATTGGAAGGTCCGTTCGCTGAAGCCTCCCTCGGCCCCGATAATGTCTACAAACTCCTCCATCTTGAGATATTGCAGCACTTTATCAATCACGCTCAGAAAGGGAAGTTTGGTCATTTCTTCCATTTTCTGTGCGGTGATATTGCCGCTGAAATAGATAATTTTGAGCACAAGATCGGTGAGAAACCCCATTCCCAACCCGGTATCCTCGATGGAGAGCGGTTGCGGGGGAATAGGAACAACCAGCTCGTCCGAGACGGGGTCTTTTTCTGTTTTGGGTTGCGGGGGTGCCTCGGTAGCAATAAATTCGTTCAATTGGAGACTCATCCTGGTTCCCCTTCTCAGGTTCCTGTTTAACGTTCTCCCCTGGCACATCGGGAAACCACAGGGAGCGTGTCTTTCCTCTATGTTTCATTATAGCGTTTTGCTATTCACTTGGCAATAGATTCAAATAGTAATCTTTTTCGTGAGGGCAGAATTTGAGAAATCAGGTATAATGACGGGGGGATGCAGACGCACAAGCCCCGATGGTTTTGTGTTCTCTTCTGCCGGGGAAACGTGAGGGGAGCATCGCAGGGCAAGGTCAACACATCTGTAATCGTTCAGCCCCCCACCTGGCCTCCTCCCAGTGGGGAGAGGGATTGGGAGGGGGGCCGGGGCAAGCGAGACGCTTGCGCTCCCAAGAGATTGTCCCGATACAGTGAACGCTTACACACATTCTGATTTCGTTGTACGAGAAACCACGAGAAACCACAGGAAACAAGGACAACGTGAGAACAACGTGAGAACAACGTGAGAACAACGTGAGAACGATACTGGACCCTATTCCCGAAGCATACCGATACCTTGCCCCGGCGTTCTACCAGGAGACACTCGGCGCGTCCCGAAGGATCATTCGTGCTGGTAGTATCCTCTTCGGGGTCAGCCTGGTGCTGTTTGCTGTGCTGGTGTATGAACCCTACCTCACCTACCCGGAACTGATTTTTCTGGATATAACCAGCGCGCTGGTTTGCATTTCCTGGTTTATCCTCAGCTACCAACCCATCAGTCCCAGGCTACTCCAAGCATCCATCTTTGGTGGGGCAATGTTCATTCTCCTCTCCAATATGCGTGAATCTCTGGTGCATGAGGATTTTATGAGTGTGTTCCTCATTGCCCTGACGGGAGCGTTCTTCGGTATCATTCTTCCCTGGCCAACAATCTGGACGGTTTTTCTTGAGTTGGCAACAATCACTGCAAGCCTGAGTATGTTTTTCTACTGGGAACCATTTCTCATTGGCCCGCTTGTCACCATCATCCTCTTTTGTCTCACGTCAGTCGCTGTTCACTTTATTCTCACCCACCAGCGTTGGGACAATTTTCTCAATCGGTATCATATAGAGCAACTCAATAGAGAATTACGGACCGCAAATGAGCAACTCCGTGAACATAGCAACCGCCTGGAGAGTGAGCTGGCCCTGGCCCGAAACATCCAGCAGGGGTTGCTCCCCCCACCCAACCCGTTCTGGCCAGGACTGGATGTGATGTGCCATAGTATGCCGGCCCTGGAGATCGGCGGCGATTTCTATAGCTACTATGCGTTTTCCCATGAGCATGTCGCGATTGCGGTTGGCGATGTGTCGGGCAAAGGGGTTGCCGCAGCCCTGCTGATGGCAACCGGCATGTCGCTGCTGGCTTCCACCCTTTCGCAGGACCTCCAGCCTGGGGAAAGACTGGCCCTGCTCGACGAAGCTTTCAGCCCCTATACCAGCCCGCGGGGGCAAAATTGCGCCCTTTGTTATGTAGAACTACACAAAGAACGGTTGCGTATCGTCAATGCGGGGGGTATTCCTCCCTACATCCGTCGCCTCGATGGGCGCATCGAGATGCCAGACGCACACGGGGTTGCGCTTGGGCACGGGTGGGGAGCCAGAAATGGCTACGAAGAAGTGGAAATGTTCCTGCTACCGGGCGACCTGGTTGTGCTCACCAGCGATGGCATTGTGGAATCTATGAACGAAAAGGGGGAGCTGTTTGGCTTTGAGCGGCTGGAGCAAAGTATCGCCAATGGCCCGATCCACAGTGTCCAGGCGATGCTCTCCCATATCCTGGCTGATATTACCCACTTTGTCGGTGGCAACAATACCCCGAACGATGATGTAACGATTGTGGTGTTTCGGGTGGAAGCAGAGCAGGGAACGGGAACGATATGGGAAGAAGCGGCGAACGTGGGGGGACAACACAAGCAGAACAAGGACACGGTGCGCGTTGATGGATGACACCACAACCCCTAGGAGGAACCCGACATCAACGCGCCCTTCCCTATCATACCACATTCGGAGAGGCAGCTTATAGAGCCATCTATGGCTTTTGCAAAGTGTTATGTTTTTGCCCGGAGAACCAGCAACCAGGGGTGTACCTTCAACCACTCTGAAGCAGGTTTTTCAGGTGGAGACATGCAGGACCGATAGGAGAACAGGAGCGGTGACGACTGAGGTCCGCTATGGTATCACCAGCCAACCAGAGGAAGAAATGCAACGTCCCCGCCCCGTCCGCTGGCTTTGTTGAGCGGTCTCCTAAAACGTTTTGGAGGAAATAAGAATCGCCCGTTTGTGTGGTTCTTCGTTTGTTAAAATCGTGGGGAGCTGGTCATTGAGAGAAAGAAGCGTATGATTCGAGATTTTCGTACTTTTGCCACACTTGCTATGGTGGTGCTGTTCTGGGCATCTGCTTTTGCAGGGATACGTGCTGGATTGGCCGCCTATAGCCCCGGTCATCTGGTGTTGTTGCGCTTGCTGGTCGCTTCGCTGCTGATGGCTGGGTATGCGCTGGTGACGCGCATGCGGTTGCCTGATGTGAAAGATGTTCCCAGGATTGTGCTTGTCGGGTTTCTGGGGTTTACCGTCTATTTTGGGTTCCTGACGTTTGGTGAGGTGAGTGTGACGGCGGGTGCGGCCAGCTTGCTGAATAGCTTTACGCCGGTGATAACAGCATTGCTCTCGATAGCATGGCTCGGTGAACGGTTGCGTATCTGGGGTTGGGTGGGTACCGTGGTCAGTTTTCTGGGCGTGGTGCTGATTACGCTGGGTGAGGGACAGGGGGGGGTACACATTGAGCCAGATGCGTTGTTCATTCTGGTGGCGGCGGTAGGAACCAGTTTGTATGCGGTGTTGCAAAAACCGTTGCTGCAAAAATATCGTGCAATGGAATTGGTGGCGTATTGCCTCTGGAGTGGGTCGCTGTTTGTGCTGATCTTTTTGCCTGGCTTCTGGCAGGCTCTCGCAACTGCGCCGCTTTCGGCATCGGTTGCGGTGGTCTATCTGGGCGTGTTTCCGACGGTTCTGGCATATGTGGGGTTTTCGTATGCGCTTTCCAGGTCATCGGTGTCTCTGGTAGCCAGTTCAATCTATGTTATTCCGGTCGTTGCGACGCTGATTGCCTGGGTGTGGTTGCGTGAGGTACCCACGCTGCTCTCGCTGTCGGGTGGCGGGGTGGTGCTGGTTGGGGTAGCGTTGGTGACAACACGGGCGTAGGAGCGTGAGGAGTGAGGATGGAACACTGAGTCAACGACCACCCGCTGAAGCGGGTGGCCTGGAACTCCCCTCCACCGCAACTCCTGTCGGGAGACAGGCTTTGGTTTCATCAGGTGCTCCTTCAGGGGGGCTGACAAGCACCCCGTTCCACTGCGGTCTTGCCGCAGCAGAAGCGTTCATACCAAGAACATTTTACCTGGTGACGGATTGTTCACCAGAACCAGCAACTGTTCACTTGTACAGGTGCAAAGCTGTTGTCTCTCCTGATGGAGAGTGCCTTACGAGTAAGGATTGCACATTTGTCTGGTTTTGACCAGGTGCCCAGCGCGGGCCTGCTCAATGAGTGGAAAATGGAAAATCTCCCGCCCTACCCTCGCACACGCTCAATGCGGGCCCCCAGAACCGCCAACCGTTCCTCTATGCGTTCATAGCCACGGTCAATCTGCCCGATATTGTAGATGACGCTGCGCCCCCGTGCGGCCAGAGCGGCAAGCAGCAGGGCCATACCGGCCCGAATGTCGGGACTGGGCAACCCTTCTGGTTCACCATAGAGCCGGGCGGGGCCCACAACAACCGCACGATGAGGGTCGCACAGCACAATTCTTGCCCCCATCCCGATAAGGCGGTCTACAAAAAACAGACGGCTCTCAAACATCTTTTCGTGGATAAGGACTGTTCCCTCTGTCTGGGTCGCCACAACCAGGGCAGTGCTGATGAGGTCGGGACTGAAGCCGGGCCAGGGGGAAGAGTCAATTTTCGGAACAGCCCCGTGCAAATCGTCCTGGACGCGGAGTTCCTGCTCGCCGGGCACAATAATACCCTCATCTTCGCTGCTCCAGCGTACCCCCAGTTTGCCAAAAACAATAGCGGTCATCCGGTGTTCGCGGGGGCGTGCATTGGCAATGTGCAGCGTGCTGTGGGTCACAGCGGCCAAACCAATGAGCGACCCGACCTCCATAAAGTCTGGCCCGATGGTGTATTCTGTACCACTGAGGCTCTTCACTCCATCAATTTCTAGCAGGTTGGTACCAATGCCGCTAATCTGTGCGCCCATTGCGTTCAGGCAGCGGCATACATCCTGCACATGCGGTTCTGACGCTGCGTTGGCAATGGTGGTGTGTCCGCGGGCAAGCGCAGCGGTGATGACAGCCTGCTCAGTGCCAGTGACGCTCATCTCATCAAGGAAGATGTCGGCTCCGTGGAGTCCCTCAGTGTGCAACAGGTAGCTCTGGGGAGTCAGCTCAACGGTAGCTCCCAGGGCTTGTAGCGCGAGAAAGTGGGTATCGAGCCGCCTCCGGCCGATATAGTCGCCACCCGGACGGGCGAGCCGAGCACTCCCGAAGCGGGCCAGCAGGGGCCCCGCCAGCAGCGTTGAGGTGCGGATTTTTCGGCACAGGGCCGCGTCCGGCTCATCGGTGTGGAGCGAAGCCGCACACAACCGCAGGGTGTGCCCCCCCTTGCGCTCCACAGACACCCCCATACGCTCCAGCATCTCCAGCTTGGTATGAACATCGCCAATGTTGGGAACATTGTGGAACACCAGCGGCTCACTGGTCAGGAGCGACACGGCCAGCAGCGGCAGGGCCGCGTTTTTGTTTCCTGATGGGGTAATTGTTCCCGACAGGCGGTGTCCGCCTTCTATGACAAATCGTTCCATAGAAATAGGCGGCAAGGGAACCACCCGCTTCAGCGGGTGTGGGGAATTGCCGCTCCCATCCTTTCCACCACAATTTGCCCTGTTCCCCCGTCTAGTGGTATAATAGAACGTATGTATATACAA
>DAOTUE010000027.1:0-5752 GCA_034436975.1 Chloroflexaceae bacterium | reverse complement strand
GAGCTGCTGGATGTGCAGGGATGTACGGTTACGCTTGATGCGATGGGATGCCAGAAAGCGATTGCCCAGAAGATTATTGAGCAGGGAGCAGACTATGTGCTGGCCCTCAAGGCAAACCAGGGAACGCTCCAGCGGGAGCAGCGAGCGGAAGAGGGCGAGTTCTTCTTCTCTCCCCGTGAAGGTGCTTGTGTGCAGTTTGCGGATTTTGTCTCGTTTGGTGGTCATTGGTTTCTCCTTTTTCCTTCTCTCCGACTCTATCGCCGCACCAGCACGACTGGTCGCAGGTCACGTGAGCGAATATAGACAACTGGCACATACCAGCTTTCCTTGTGCTCGACGTAGAGGGCCTGGCGGGCCTTCGCAACTGCCAACTGGAGCGATACCCCCTTTGCCAGGTTGCGGTAGAGGACGCTGGAGAAGCGGTTGGCCGCCGTGACCCGGACGGTAAACTGCATTGCTACAACCGTTGCCACCCCTTCAGCACTCAGCATCGGGGCTATCCCCGTGAAGAGATCGTCTGCGGCAATCGTTCCAGAGCGGCAGGCGTGCAGCACAACCAGCGGTATATCGCTAACCAGAGCCGCGAGTTGACTGGCATTGAGCAGGGCATCATCAAATTGCAGGCAGGCCTTCCCCTCTTTCCAGACCCCGTGCCCGTAAAAGTGGAGAATGTCTACCGCTTCGCCTTCTTGCAGCCGGTCGGTCAGTGCAGGTATCTGCGCCGGACGGAGTTCTTCCATCACCAGCACTCCCTCATCTATCAGGGGGCGCAAGGCTTCGGTCCGGACCTGGTGTTCCTCTTCGTGGAGCGATTCGGGGATGCCCTCCGCAGGACACACAGCCAGCAAACGCAGTGTTTTCCCCGATGGCCGGGCCGGGGGCAATGCCTGGGGCAGGTCAATGTAGCGAACACACGAGGCCATACTGCCACGGCTGAGCAGGAGCGGTTGCCGCTCGTCCCACAATAGCTCCCAGGGCAGGGCTGCCAGGGTTATCGCGTCGGGAGGGAAACGGAACGTGATGGCAAGCGGTTGTTTCTGCTCCGTTGCGGTGTTTCGCGTACTGTCAAGCGTCGAGCGGGCGGAAGCATCGGCAACCATTGCTTGATACAGAAGGTGCCCAATGCGATGATCAATGTCCTCGACAACCCGATTGTCGCGCCAGAGACCAGACTGAGCAAGTCGGTTCCGTTCTGCTTCATTGAACTGGGGACCGCCGGTCGGGTGTTGGGGCCACTGCACCGCATCAAGCGCACGTATCAGGAGCGGCAAATCCTGCTCGGAAAATGGCAGGTGCATTGAGGATCGCGTGTTTCCTCCTGCATACGATTCCCAGATGAGCAGCGCGGGGTCGCCCGGCACAACCCGCACGGTCAGGGGAATATGCTCGGTTTCGTGGGTGGGCGATTCCGACGTTGTGTTGCTGGCAGGCACCGTTTGCAGGGTCGCTGGAAGATGACTGGACTGAATAACCCCGCCGCCAGATCGGGTCGCCGCACCACGCAAGATCTCCTCCAGTTCTTTGATGTTGCCCTGAACGTAGTCGTAAGCAACCAGCAGCTCAGCCGCCGCGGAGTCAATACCCGGAGCAAGGCCATAGCGATGGAGCAGGTAGCCGGCAATTGCCATGAGGTCATCTTTGTCGCGCCGCTCACGGAGAGGGGGAACATCGAGCGAAGCAACGCGCAATTCATCATAGAGCGCACGCCAGAAACGCCCCTGACGGACGCGCTTTTCCAGGTCATCCGTGGCTGTGGCGATAACGCGGAGGTGCGCATGTACGGGAGCCGATGCGCCAGGTGGTTGATAGACCTTGTGTTCAACCAGGTTGACCAGTTGTTTCTGCTGGTTGAATGGCACATCCTGGATGCTCTTCAAGACCAGCGTTCCCCCCTCTGCCTGGGCGCAGTAACCCGACCCCGGCTGAGACGCTTCGCCCCATAGCTCCTCCAGGGTCCTGCTCAGGCTTCGGCAGGGAACAACAACAAACGGCCCCTCGGCATAGCTACTATTGATGTGGATGACCCGTGCGGCCATTTCCTTGCCGACCCCTGGTTCGCCAACGATGAGCAGGGGACCATCAATACTGGCGAGCCGCTGCGCTCGCCGCAGCATCTGCCGCATTGCCGCGCTATCGGCCACAAGCTGATGGGGAGTGGAGATTGTTACATCATCATCCTGGTTATCAGCTCTGCGATGAGAAGAAACACGGAGTTGATGGGCGCGTGAGACAGCGGTACGCACGCTGCCCGGCAGACGGTCCTCGGTATCGAAATCTTTGGTAATGTAGTCAAAGGCTCCAATGGACATTGCCTCTGCGGCCAGTTCACGACTACCATAACCAGTGACGGCGATAACCTGAGTGGCTCCATCCCGCTGCTTGATGCGGCGCAACACCTCAATGCCACCAAAATCCATCCGCCCTTGCAACCGCAATGGGAGCAGCATATCGAGCAGCACAACCTCAAAACACTGCTGCATAATCGTTTCCAGAGCCTGCTCTGCATCGGTCACACTCTGGATCTGGTAGCCCGCACTCCGCAGCACCTGGCAATAGCGGTCATTATCATACGGGTCATCATCAACAATGAGAATACGCGATTGTTTGGTCATTTAGCTTTCTCCATCTGCTGGAAATCCTATCTGGAAGATGGTGCCGGGCGCGGACCAATCAAAGTGTTCCAACCGGTTAAATCCTTTTTGCCACGAAACAAGTTTGTCTTTGTCGTTCAGCGTTGCACTGGCAACAGCAACCTGCCCGCCTGCACGTTGAACAATGGACTGGACGGCATGTAACCCGATACCGGAGTTTGTCCCTTTGCCTTTGGTGCTGAAATGAAGGTCAAAGATCTTTTCACTGACGTGAGTAGGAATACCAGTGCCAGTATCCCTGATACGAATAAGCACGCTCCCCTGCCAATGGGTTGTCGTTATATGCAGGGTTCCTCCCTTACCAGTAGCCTCAGCAGCGTTCTTAAACAGGTTCATGAACACTTGCTTGATCTCAACAGATGCGATAGCGATGTCAGGGACATCGGGAGCAAGATCCAGGGTAATCTCCAGGTGTGTCAGTTTGTGTTGCAACAGTTCAAGCACAAAATGGACCTGTTCGTTGATATTCATACGTTGGACTGGGGCAAAGGTTCCTTGCAACGTAAGCGACAAATTGCAGGCCAGCAGACCATTGTAGAGAGCCAAATTGCGGATACGGGTATATCTCGCGTTGTCTGTTTCTGCAACCCTTGCAAGCCATTCTGCCTGTTGAATGAGGTTTTGCAAATGTTGTTCAAGTTTTTCGCCATACGGTGCAAGGATCTGTCGTACCTGCTCATCTAAAGCAGCACCTGAAACCGTCATAGCTGTATCCCTGTTCGCTTCGTCTATCGCTTCCAGTTGGGCAATCTGTTGTTCAAGCCGGGCCACTTTACGCTGAAGTTCCCGAAATGTTGTAATCGTTACTGCCCTATCGTTGTCGGTGTGCGTTCCGGGGACATGCCAGACTATCTGAACGGTTTCATTGTGCTGTTGACAGTGAAGCGAAATGTTGTCCTGTTGCAGCATTGCTGGAACGAGCGAGAGGCTCCGATACGGCCAGGGTAAGGCCATTTTCTGCATCAACGCCAGTTCTGGGACAAGTGCCATTGAGCGTGGGGGGGATAGCCCATCGTCTGCAAAAACGAGCGAAAAACTGCCATCGGAGAGGATATGTTCTGCCTTAATATCCAGTCTCTGGACCTGTGCGGCCCGTGCGGCCAGGAGCATGTGCATGCAAGCGGTCAGGAGCACCTGGACATCAGCCGTTATCAGTAGTCTTTCAGGGAGACCGAACTCAATGGAAAAAGACAATGCCAATTGCCTGTGCAAAAGATTGATATGCTCATGAAGCCACGGGGCTACATCGAATGTTTCCCGTCTGGCTACCTTGCCCAGACCAAGTTCACCGATAGTCCGTTTCCATGCGTTGCAAACAATAATCTCTCGGTTAAGCCAGTCCAGGGTTGTTTTCGTTTCATCTGAGAGAGGGGCGGAACCAGCGGAAACAGACGTTATTTCCCCTCTGAGTGCAGCAAACCCGCTCCCCAGATCGTGATCAACCACTGCGATAAGCCGTTCAATCTCGGCACGGATGTGCTGTTCATCTGCACCATAGGATTCATTGAGTATGTTTGTGTGCGCCTCAAGCCTGGCTTTGAGCGTATCATAACGACGCTGAAGATCCACTCTTTCCACCGAGAGTTTCAGGACTGCCGGTTCCTGGGTGCTGGTAATCCCTTGCGATAACTGGCGTTCGAGAAAATCCTGTGCCACGGCTTCAAGCAAGTCATTTGCCGATGAATACTGTCCCTGTGCCCATCCGAACGTCAACACCATATCGGTCTGCTGCACAATTTGCTGGTTGTAGAAATGGTCAAGCATCTGGTCAATGCTGGACGATACCAACGTTGTTGGAACGACTACAGCAACATTACTGCGATCAATGGGGAAAATATGTTGGACGTTGGGAAAGATGAGGGTTTTGTTCTGGAACAGTTCTTTCACGGTGAACGCCTGGTTTTCGATACGTATACAGACCAGAGCCAGGTCAGATTGACCGGCTATATCCTGGATACGTGCATAGAACGATGCCCGTTGTTTTGTGGCGGTTGCCATTGCATTCCCTCTCATGCTCCTTCACCAGGGTCAGGGTAGAAAGAAACCGCTTTCCTCAAAGTAGTTTCTGGTACGACCTTTGAGTTCTTCAAAATCGAACGGTTTGGGGATATATTCATTGGCTCCCAGACGAAATGCCATTTTTTTTGTGTCTGTTGTTCCATATGCTGTTACCATAATAATATAGACTGTGTACCTTTTCTTCCGTAGTTCACGGACCAGATCCATCCCCCCCATCCGCGGCATATTCATATCGGTGATGATAAGGTGGCAAGGTTGTTCTTCATAATGCTCAAGGGCGACCTGACCATCCTCAGCTTCAAGCACCTCATACCCCGCATTGGAGAGAAGAAAGCTATACAGCCGACGGATAGCCGGGTCATCTTCAACGATCATCACTGTAGGCTGTTCATCATCATCTTCAGGCCATAAGGATGACATTTCTTGTCTCCTGGTACCATTCAGTTCATATGGTTCCCAAAACCATGCTACAATGCTTCAACGATACGGCATATTTGTTGTGGCGGTTCCCATCCCTTGCTTTCCAGGCCTGGATGGGTCTTTTCTTTCTCATACCATCAGCCTCAAGTATACCATCTTTCGAGAGAAAATGCTGCCATTTTTGCCTCACCCCTGGTATAATTGCTATAAAAGCAACAGCCCACCCCGCACTTCCACGGGATGGGCCCTGTCTCACCAGTTGATGCTATTGTAGCACGGAAACGAGGAGCTATGACTGATTACACCGACCTGGAGATTGGCCTGCACCGCCGCGATGTCACCAGCTACGCGGTTGACCTGCGCTTCATTCATCCCGATAGCGATGCAGATGTGCGCCTCGTGCGCGGGACTGATCTCCCCCTCCCCCACCATCCCCCCCACCACCGCCCGATACATCGGCGGCAGGTCCTCCGCCGCGGGCGCGGCCCCGCGCAGCCACCCCGCCACCGCCCGCAGTGCCGTCGCCCCCTCCAGCCAGGGCGACCCCTCCGCTTCCCCTGCGGCGGCTTGCTCGGCGATCTGCTCAAGCTGCTCGGCCACCCGCGCCCGGTCTGTCGTGCCCGCCTGCTCGTTGAGCAGCGTGGCGATGCCCTGCTGGAGCA
>DAOTUE010000026.1:0-2679 GCA_034436975.1 Chloroflexaceae bacterium | reverse complement strand
GGGGAACACCTGATACCAGAACCAGCAGGAGAGCAACATACACCTCATTTCCCGCCAGAACTGTGATATACTGAGCACAAGCGGTACGAAAAAGAAAAGCCCCATCCATACCAGAAAAACAAACGGATGAGAAAAACACTATTGCCAGCATTGTAGCACAGGTTTGGGGAACATGCGAAGCAAGCGAAGCAAAAGGAGATAGCCCGTGTCATCGAGTGAAGATCATATCAACGCCCAGTATGGAAAAGGGTTTGTCCACCGCCCCTCCGGCCCCGTCCACCAGCACTTCGGGGACGTGTACCACGTTCCCGCGCCCCCCACCCCCGACCCATCATCTCCCCCATTCCTCATTGAAGCCCTCCGTGCTCCCGACAAGATCTTTGGACGGACTCAGGAACTTGACGATATTGAGCAATTGTTTACCCCCCCACCTCGTACCATCACCATCCGCGGGGTGGGCGGCATTGGCAAAACGACCCTCGCCCGCGCCCTCGCTCGCCGCCTCCGTTTCCACTTCCACGAGGGGATTTTTGCGCTGTCGCTGGCTCTGGCCGGGGGGAGGCAGCTTTCCGCCGCGGAGGTGCGCCATTGCCTGTCCGTGCTGCTCGGCGTGCAGGATCGCAGCTTTGAAAACCCCGATGCCGCCACGGAGCAGCAGGACGCGCTGGTTGCTGCGGTGCGTGGGCGCGAGCGGTTGCTCATCATCTTTGACAATTACGAAACGATGCTCTGGCGATTGGGGCGCGACACGGAAACGGACATCTCCCCTCGCGCTGCCGACCTGCCCCCCGACGAGTATACCCCTCTAGAAAGACTGATAGAACGTGCCCGCGACATTGTGCGTCAACATGGCGATGACGAAAAGATCAGCATCATGGGCGTACTGCAATGGCGCGTGCAGGAGACTATCTATCAAGCACGGCTCTATGGTGGTAGCCAGAACACCAGTGAAGAGCGCAATCGTGCTCTGTACGCGATGAACCGTATGGTCGTGAAATTGACGGGAACACCGCTGACCGATGCGGTGCCAGCAATGCCCCCCCCCGGCCCCGACATCGTGCAGCAATACCGCGAAGCCAGAGCAGTCCATCAACTGGTCTATCAACTGGCGCAATCAGGAGTTTCATTGCTCTTCACCACGCGGCAGTCGCCCGTGGGGGTGCCTGGTGAAGTGTTCTACCCAGAGGCAAAACAGGGTGGGCAACTGAACGGTCTCGATAGCCAGAGCAGCATCGCCCTGATGCAGGAGCACAAAGGGCAAGGCAACCCATCATCCGAATTTCTGAAGCAGTTGTCGGAAGAATTGGCATCGCACCCGCTGGCAATGCAGTTGGCTATATCCCGATGGGCAGGGAGCAGGGAAAAAGAAGAGGACTTCCTTGCACACTTGCACGAGGAGCTACTGAAAGCGCGGATTGAAGGGCAATCGGATCACCTGACCACCGTGGTGGTGAATGTGCGGTTGTCGGTGGATGCGCTCTCCCCCACGCTGCGCGACAGTTTGCTGACCCTCTCGATTGTGGCCAACTCGGTGATACTGCCAGGACACGGTGCGGTGGTGTGGGGGATGCAACAGGACGATGAGAAAACCTGGCTGGTTGAACAGGCGCACGAGCCGATGCAACAGCTCTGTGAAGCCTCATTGCTGATGGGGTATGGGTATGATGAGGAGCGCAACCGTTTTGCTGCCTATGGGATGCAACCCGTCGTGCGGGGGGTGGTGGGGAGCCTGGCCACCGAAGCGATGCTGGAAGCACCCCGCGCCCGCTACGCCGCCTGGGCCGATGGGGTGGTCTCCCGCGCTTTTGGTGAGGGGGGCGTTGGGTATGATGCAGACGTGGCACAATCCACCTTGCGGGTGCTGGAAGACCTGCCCGCGGCCTGCCCCTGCTCCCCGCCGAGGAGCGAGGGTGGGCCGCCTGGCGCGCCGCAACGATATTCAGCCACTTCGGGCAACCCGCCCCCGCCCAGGCCATGCTCGACCTGGCGCGGGAGACGGCAGAGGAAAGCGGCGATAACAAGATTCTTGCTGCTGTGCGCTTTGAACAGGCAAACCAGGCGGTTGTACAGGGGAAGTTGTCTCATGCATTGAAATGGTACCAGGAAGCACTTGATTTTAATATCCAGGCAGGAGATGAGCAGAAACAAAGCGCAACCCTGCACCAGATGGCGGGGGTGCTTAAGACGCGGGGCGACCTGGTGGGCGCGATGACCCTCTACGAGCAGTCCCTCGACCTCAAAGAGCGCGTGGGCGACCTGCAGGGCAAGGCTTCCACGATCTTCAACATTGCGACAGTTCAGTATCGGCAGGGCCAGCGTGACCTTGCGTTTGCCAACGCCCGTGAGAGCTTGCGCCTTTTTGAGCACCTGGGAGCCACCCGCGAGATTGCCCAGGTGCGTGAGATCCTCCAGCAGATGGAAGCGGGGGGCGGGGGGCAAGTAACCATCCCCGACGCAGTGGCGGCCTGGGTTGCGGGGGGGCGCGACGAACAACAGCTTGGCAATCTTATCAACGCCATTTGTAACCTCTACGTTGGTGCAATGCGTGAGGGGAACAGCGAGCAGCGCGAAGCCCTCGCCCACGACCTGGCTCACCTTCGGGCGGCGGGGCCGCTCCCCATCGCGGGCGCGGGCGACTTCCTCAACCTGCTGCAACACCTCCTTCGCGGGGAGGACAGC
>DAOTUE010000025.1:0-4982 GCA_034436975.1 Chloroflexaceae bacterium | reverse complement strand
GTGGGGATGCGATTGCTTCAGTATTTGACCAAAGAAGAATTGCCCATTCGAGTGGGGTTTGTCTTGATTAACGAGATGGTGCTGTAGCCGATGGTTCTTGAGAAACAAATTTTCTGTAGGGTAGTCAGGTTATTCATCATACCAGATCCCTTTCTTCTCTATCATAACCACACACACATAATCATACACCATATATGCAAAAGGAAGCAAGATTTCTGGAAACCATTCTATGGTATCATCGGATTGTCGTTTGTGGGGGGGGCAAACGACCCCGGCGTGCGCTATGTGCTGCTCCACACGCTCTCGCATGCGCTGATGCGGCAAATTGCGCTGAAATGTGGCTACACAGCGGCGAGCATTCGGGAGCGTATCTTATGCGTTGCCGCCAGAGCATGCGGAGGGGCCAATGGCGGGGATATTGCTCTACACGGCGGCTCCCGACAGCGAGGGGACGCTGGGGGGACTGGTGCGACTGGGGGAGCCAGCAGAACTGGGCCGCCACCTTGCGGGTGCGCTGGAGCAGGTGAAGCGGTGCAGTTCCGACCCGCTGTGTGCCGAGCATACGCCCCTGACGGAGCCGCGCAATCTACATGGGGCGGCGTGCCACGCCTGCCTCTTTGCTTCGGAAACCTCGTGCGAGCGGGGCAACCGCTATCTGGATCGCTCGGTGCTGGTGCCCACCGTGGAGCGGGCAACGCATGGGTTGGCGTTTTTTGGGGTGGGGAACACCTGATACCAGAAGCGGCAGGAGGGCAACATACCCCTCATTTCCCGCCAGAGCTATGGTATACTGAAGGCGTTCGGGGTGAAAAGAAAAGACCCATCCACGCCAGAGCAGCAAACGGATGGGAAAAACCACTATTGCCAGCATTGTAGCACAGGTTTGGGGAGCACGCGAAGCAAGCGAAGCAAAAGGAGATAGCCCGTGTCATCGAGTGAAGATCATATCAACGCCCAGTATGGAAAAGGGTTCGTCAACCGCCCCTCCAGCCCCGTCCACCAGCACTTCGGGGACGTGTACCACGTTCCCGCGCCCCCGCCCCCCGTCCACCTCCTCCCCTCCCCCGACGCGCTCACCCTCACGCTCACCCGCGCCGCGCCCGACCGCGCCACGGTCCACCTGGGCGAGCGGGGGCGAGTTTTGATACACGCTCTGGATGTCACGAACGTTATTCGGTGGAATGGAGATCTGGATGGGAGTAGTGCATCCGAACATTATCAAGAGTGAATCGTGTTTCCGCATCGGTGTCATCAGCAAGCACGAGAAAGGAGAGGATGAACGGATGGTGCATATCCAAAATTTCGGTGCGATAATGGCCCTCTTCATGGTGCTCAAGCGTCAAGAGGGTCGTCCAGGATGTTGCTCCGTCCTGGATCGGCCGTATCCGCACGATCAGAGCGGTCTCACTGCTTGATGGCTTGTCCGAGACGGTTGCATCAAAGGAGAGTACATAGTCGCCGGTTCCAACAAACCGGGGACGTTGGCGGATCTCTTCCCGGGCCCGTGGTGCTACTTTGAAACACAATTGTTCGTTACACAAGAAGGTATAATCATTGAGGCTTCCGGCATAGGTTCCATCTTCAGTATTGATGATCGTCTGAATATCCCAATAGGCTGGTTGTTGAGATTGTCCTGGGAGGGGCGACCGGATGGCAAAATCTCCATTACGAAGAATCCCTGTTGACGAGCGGGAGGGTGTGGTTCCCTTCACCGTGAATGGGAGGTAGAGACGAAAAAGACTGATGGGGTCGAAGAAGAGGCGTAAGGATTGAACATATTGCCCGATATACCAGGTTGTGACATCGCTCGGATCGCCAATCTCTGCACGGATGCGATAGGAGTAATCTCGTTCAACCGAAAAAGGTATCGGTCTTGTCACATGGGTCCAGCCCGCTGGAAACGATTCGGCCGCGACCACGGTTCCACCCACGATCTCGTTTTGTTGTGCATCAAGTATTTCTATTGTCACGTTGGCCCGGCGTGGCAAATCAAACGCAAAGGTGAGCTGTTGCTGCGGCAAGGCGATATTGGCCCGAGGCGGGTAGTGTTGGAAAAGCAACAGGTTGGGAGATCGGGATGTCTGTTCCTCCGTGCGAAAGAGTGCATCGTCAGGGCGAAGGCCCGTGGTTGTGGCTCCGGTGGTGGTGAGAAGCCCGGTTCGCCCAACGATCCATTGAGCGGTTTCATTTTCAGGAAACCTTGGGTATTCGAGGTTGTACCACACCCGTTCTTGATAAGGAAGGTCTCCTTGTTCCAACTCCTCCCATTGAGCACCAGGTTGCCTACTGTTGGTATAATCGTACCCTCCACAAGAACCGAGGAATTCAGGATCGCCACAATTAGGATTGTTGACCCACACATTGCCTGCGGGTCCGCCGTTATAGGCACTGAGTGCGTAGTACCAGTTCAGCAACCGTTCCGGGTCCATATCATTCACGACCGGCAGATCCCCGCCACCAGGAACTCCCTCATTCCACTTCTGAGCCAGTATCTCCGTTCCGGCCGCGATATTTCCCTGGGTGTCAGAACGAAGCGAAGGGGTCTTGTTGAACAGATATGCTTGTCCTGAATTGACCTGCATCATGCCATAATCACAGGTGCCATCGGTGTTCACTCCCAGAATCGTTTCGTTGGTCTCCGTATACTGGCTCCATGAACTTTCGAGACCAGCAATGCTTTGGGACAGAACCGGAACGATGAACCCAGAAGGGGTAGACGAGGTATCCAATACGAAACGATAGTCCCCATAGACTCCATCTGACGTAATCACTGCTTCAAAAGCTAGACTCTTTTCTGCAGGAGTCGAAACCGTATCTTCAGGACGGCGGGTTTCCCCTGGGAGACAGGTGGGGTCCTGGGCCATCGGGGAGGAGGACCAAGGGGTGGGCAAGATGGCCGCAAAACTGCCCAGTACAAGTACCAAGATTACTCGCCCCGCACGAGCAAAACGCCAGCACGAACGCATATCACCCTCTTTCTTTATTCATGAGCCAGCCAGCCAAGAACGAGCACCGGGTCGGGTTCGGCTATCGTGTGCCACTGGTCCTTGGCACAGTCATACAGTAGGGTTCGCGTTCGACGATTCTGATGCTCCTGGACCACAAGATACCGTCCATCTGGGGAAAGGCTCTGAGCTGTCACATGGCTTGAAGCGGTGAATGATGGCAGCAAGGTCAAGCGCAGAGGCTCATCAGGGTGCGTCAGGGACACTATCTGCGCCAGTCCATCGCCTTTCAAAGGGATCTCTAATAGGGTTGCACTGTCTGTTCCCCAGAAGGATTGATGAGCAACGATGTCGAGGTTATGATAGTGGTGAGAGGAAATATCGAGTACCGATGAAGTTCCTTTGTCCCAACCCAGAAGAACCTTTTGTCTGTCTGGTGACATTTCTCTGAAGACAAGACGACCATTTGAGCGGTAATGTTCAAGCACCCGTGGTGTTCCTGTTAAAGCATGGATGGACTCAAATTTTGGGCCCTGTCCAGCGTTTGTTATGACGAGGATATGGGTGGTGTCAACCCACCCGACCGGATACACACGAGAGATAGTCGTGACACGACGAGGAGCATCATCGGTTTGCGGTTCATACACATACACATCATGCACTTCGTGATCCTGGTGTATCCGATGTTTTCTAAAAGCCAACCGATGCCCATCAGGAGACCAGACAAACCGATAAACACCACGCACATTGCTGCCAAGTCCAAGCCCTTCCGCCACCAGACGGTTCTGGCTTCCATCGCTTTGCACGACATAGAGGCTATTCGCATCGGTCTCCTGCCGCAGATAGGCAATCCATGTCCCATCAGGTGATACCAATCCGAAGCGCGGGGAGCCGTCATCCTGGATGGATCGTGGAAAGGAGATGATGGGCGTTCGTTGGGTGAGGTCAGGAACGTCCACCCGCCAGAAAACATGGTTCGATGAGATAACCTCACTATACACGAGGGCGTGCGTCGGGGTTCGCTCCTCCGATGGGATATGCCACACCTCACGGAGCCGCGGGATCTCCACCCCATGGGTCGGAGGCGGTTTGGGGGTGGGGGTTGCCGCTCGTGCCGCTGGCGTGGTGTTCTGATTGGCGACGCGAGGAGTCGTTGAGGAAATGGCGGGTTCCATCGGCAGAGACGCGGATGAGGACATTGGACGCGAAGAATGCACCGCCGCTCCACAGGCCGTCAGTAAGAGCAAGAGGCACAAGCCGAGCACCCCGCCTGCGCTTGAATACCATACTGTTCGTACCATATCGTTTTGCTCCTTCCTCTGGGGTTCACCAGCAACGATGTCCAGGGAAATGATCAAGACTTTCGTGCGAAAGCAACCAGCCATCTGGACTCAGGGTACCACCATTGGAAGGACGTGTCAACGGAACCGTCAATGCGGTTGGAACTGTGAACCATGGCCCAATGGTTGGTCTGTATTGGCACTGAATTCGATCTTTGCACCGACATTTTACGCTGAGGTAGTTCATGGTTATGTATTTTACCATCCTGGCCGCGCTCGTCGGTGTGCCTGGCTTTGCCGCATCGGGCCTGGGGGTCGTACTCGGCGGACTGGCCGTCAACTTCGCCTCATCCATCATGGACAGGCTCGTTCACCCCGATACAAGCGAACGTGAACGGATACAGCTTCTCAGAGAAGGGCTAAAGCAGCGCGACCCCGATGTCCAGGCCCTGGCGGGCGCACTGCTCGGACGGGCGGGCGCAGACCTGACCGACGCGCTGCCCACCGACGAGCGCGAGCCGACCATCGCCACGCTAGAGCAGGGCATGCAGCGGGCGGGCGCGACGAACAACAGCTTATCCAATTGCTCAATGCCATTAACAACTTCTATGTTGGCACAATGCGCGAAGGGAACAGCGAGCAGCGCGAAGCCCTCGCCCACGACCTGGCTCACCTTCGGGCGGCGGGGCCGCTCCCCATCGCGGGCGCGGGCGACTTCCTCAACCTGCTGCAACACCTCCTTCGCGGGGAGGACAGC
>DAOTUE010000024.1:0-49287 GCA_034436975.1 Chloroflexaceae bacterium | reverse complement strand
AAGAATACGAACGAGTGCAAGATGCGCTGATAAAAGAACTGAACAACCATCTCGCCTGTGATTCTTGAGGTTCGCGGTGTTCCTGCAAACCCGTCGCTTCCATGCTATAATTTTTAGAGAACGACTTACGAGCATCCATCGCACGACGCAGTAATAATCGGGCAAAACAAGAAATCTTGTTTCGTACAGGGCTGGCGAAGGGGGTACTATTGTGCATGAGCCAGGAAGCTCACGGCAGTATGGTATCGGGCTGAGAACCCTGGTAGCTATCCTGATCCTGCTTGGTGGGTCAGGGATACTTGCCATGCGGTATTTGCACAAGCCAGACGCTACGACAGAATATAGTAGCCCTGCGTCCGATTTCTCTGACGCTCAGTCACCAATGCTCCTCTTCGCCACGCCTCGTGCCCCCCAAAACGAGCCTTTGCCCACTGCGGTGCTCTCTCCCACCCCCGCCAGTGTTGTTGTCTACATTAGCGGGAGTGTCCGCTACCCCAACACCTACCGGCTTCCGAAAGATGCGCGGATTAAAGATGTGGTGATGGCTGCAGGGGGATTGACCGACCAGGCAGACCGGAGCCGTATCAACCTGGCCGAATACATCTACGATGCGCAACACATCCACATTCCCGCCATCGGGGAAACTGTTGCCCCCCCTCCCTCCGGCCTGTCTGCTCCTGCTCATTCCTCCCGCTCGCCGGGCAATCGTCCCACAACACCCCTGAACATCAACACGGCCAGCCAGCAGGAGCTAGAGCAACTAAGCGGTATCGGGAGCGTCCTGGCCGGGCGTATCATCGAATATCGCACCGCCAACGGCTCCTTCACCTCGATAGAGGAACTCTCCAATGTCCAGGGAATTAGCCCATCCCTTGTCGAAAAAATCAGCGATTCTGTAACTGTGAGACCGTGACTTATGATTTTCCAACCTGAAACCCTTGTTCATAACCGATACGTCATCAAACGGCTTCTGGCCAGCAGCGATATGAGCGTGCTCTATCAAGCCGCCGACCAGCGGGAGAAGTGCATTGTTGCGCTCAAGCAATCGCTGGCCCACGATGAGCACTTCCGCAAAGCCTTTGCCCGCGAGTCGCGTCTGCTGGCCCGGCTCAAACACCCGACGCTGCCCGAAGTGAAAGACTTTTTTGATAATGAGAGCGGGCAATACCTGGTGATGCAGTTTATCCCTGGTGAGGACCTGGGGACACTGCTCGAACGCGAGGGCAAGCGGTTTCAAACCGCCGGCGCGCTGGTCTGGATACTTCGCTGGGCCGACCAGATCCTCGATGCGCTCATCTACCTGCATAGTCAGAAGCCGCCCGTTATCCACCGCGACATCAAGCCCCACAACCTGAAACTGACGGCCCGCGGCGAAATCAAACTGCTTGATTTTGGGTTAGCCAAAGGCTCGGTAGACCAGACGCACTTTGCCACGGTCCACAGTGTGCGCGGCTATACGCAACAGTATGCGCCCCTGGAGCAAATCCAGGGGGTTGGCACCGATTCGAGCAGCGATCTCTATGCGCTGGCGGCAACGCTCCATCATCTTCTGACGGGCACTCCCCCCGCCGACGCACTGACCCGCGCTGCGGCCCGGCTGAGCGACCAGCCCGACCCGCTGAAGCCAGCCCGCGAGATCAACCCGTTGATACCCGCCGATGTGTCGGCCATCTTGCACCAGGCAATGGAACTGGAGCGGGGTCATCGCTTCGCCAGCGCAACAGCCATGCGGACGGCCCTGCTGATGACGCGGAAAAATGCCGCGGGAGGGCACAATAGCAGCGGGCAGCAAACGATTGTTGCTGCTGGTGCCGGCACCCCTCCCCCCCCGATGCCACAGCCGTCCCCCGCGCAGAGCCAGCAGCCGGAGCATTCCTTCCCAATCATTGTCGTTTCGCCCCACGAGCCGGGAGCTTGCAAGAGCATTGGTGAGGCAATGGCACAGGCCGAGCCGGGGAGCCGCATCATCCTGCGCCCCGGTACCTACCGCGAGAAACTTGTTTTCGAGAAGCCGCTGGAGATCATTGGCGATGGGCCGGTGGCCGATATTATCATTGAAACGAAGGGAATAACCAGCGTTCAGATGCAAACCGACTATGCCCGCCTGCGCGGGCTGACTATCCGAGCGCGGGCGCAGCCGCAAGAATCCGACCGGGCTAGAGCGGGCGAAAAAGCAAAAGAAGCTCTCTTCTTTGCGGTAGACATTGCCCAGGGGCGGCTCACTCTTGAGGAATGCAATCTCTCATCCGAAACACTGGCCTGTGTCGCCATCCACGGCCCGGCAAGCAATCCCATCGTCTGGCGGTGCAACGTCCACAACAGCAAGGGAGTCGGTTTTTTTTTCTACAACCAGGGTCGTGGTATTATCGAAGCATGCAATATTGAGGGCAACGCAAAGGCGGGGATATGGATAACCCAGAAAAGTAGCCCCTACATCCGCCGCTGTACAATCCATTGCAGCAAGCAGGATGGCATCCATATGGGAGAAAAAGCCAGCGGAATCATCGAAGAATGTGAGATCTTTGAGAATGGGCAGGCCGGGATAGCGATTAAACAGGAGAGCACGCCGCTTGTTAGATGGTGTAAAATACATCATCAGAAACGAGGCTATGGGGTTCATGTGTTCGATAGAGGCGCGGGTATCCTCGAAACCTGTGAGCTGTTTGAAAATGGTAAGGCGGGCTTTGCGGTGACACAACAGGGAAATCCGCTTGTTCGACAATGTACCATTCACAATGAAGAGAAGCAGGGGCTTCTGGTGCTGGATGAGGGGCGCGGCACGTTTGAGGGTTGTGAGCTGGTGGGCAATGGGAGTGCCGGCGTGGTCATCGGGCAGGAGGGCAACCCGACGTTGCGTCATTGTACCATACGCAATGGGGAACAGGTGGGGGTGCTCGTGCGCGACAACGGCACCGGCCAGCTAGAAGATTGCACCATTGTGGAGAATGGCCACGCCGGAGTGGAAATCCGACAGCACAGTAACCCCGTTATCCGCCGATGCCAGATTACCAGAAATAGCATGGTTGCCATTATGGTGCATCAGAATGGGACGGGCATTGTCGAAGAGTGCGACCTGACGGGCAACCACCGGGCCGCCTGGTTCGTTGAGGAGGGGTGTCTGGTTCTCGGCGATGGAAATAGAGAATAACGGTATGGTTTTTTCACCGGATGATGTCTTGCAAGAACGCTACTTGATTGTGCGGTTGATTGCTCGCGGGGGGATGGGGGCGGTCTACGAAGCGGTTGATCAGCGTCTTGGGAATACGGTTGCGCTCAAGCATATCATGGTCAACAACCCGGAGCTGCGCGAATCGTTTGAGCAGGAGGCGCGACTGCTGGCAAACCTGCAACACCCGGTCCTGCCCGTCGTGAGCGACCATTTTTCCGAAGCCAATGAGGAATTTCTGGTTATGCAGTACATTCCGGGCGAGGATCTGGGCGAATTGCTGGCCAGCGATAAGGAGATTTTTGCGCCGGCTGATGTGTTGCGCTGGGCCGACCAGCTTCTCGATGCGCTCGACTATCTCCACTCGCAGAAGCCGGTCATCATCCACCGCGACATCAAGCCGCGCAACCTGAAACTCAACCAGCGCGAAGATATTATGTTGCTTGATTTTGGGATGGCGAAAAGTTTGCAGATGCTCTACAAATCCGACAGCACGGGTGGGCGCAATATCCGCGTGTTTACCCCCGAATACGCACCGCTGGAGCAGATTCAGGGCACCAGTGCCGACCCGCGCAGCGACCTCTACGCGCTGGCGGCAACGCTCTACCACCTGCTGACGGGCACCCCCCCCCCCGACACCCTGACCCGCGTTGCTGCGATCCTGAGCGAGCAGACCGACCCGCTCCGCCCGGCCAACGAACTCAACCCGCAGGTGCCGCCCGCTGTTGCCGTCATTTTGCACCAGGCCATGTCCCACAGTATGGAGCAGCGGTTCGCCAGCGCAGCAGCCATGCGCTCGGCCTTGCGGATGATTCACAAGCCGGGCGTTTCCATTACCAGTGCCGATATTCCGCTCAGCAGCAGCGGGCAGACGACGGTCCCCATTGTGCAGCAGAAGCAGGTAGACCCACAGGAACCCGCTGTCGCAACACCCGCCCCCTCCGACCGGTCGGTTGTGATTGTCTCGCGCCATCAGGATGGCCACTACCAGACGATAGCCGAGGCTGTGGCAAACGCCCGCCCCGGCACGCGCATTCTTGTGCGCCCCGGCATCTATCGGGAAGGAATTATTATTGACCGTCCGCTGGAAATCATTGGCGATGGCCCCGTTGAGGATATTTTTATAGAGAGCACCGACTCAACCTGTATCCTGATGCAAACCGACTACGCCCTCATCCGCGGGCTGACGCTGCGTGGGCGCACGGCCCTGGAGCACAAAAAGTATGTGACGGTTGATATTCCTCAAGGGCGGCTCCTGCTTGAAGAATGTGATATTTCCTCCGACTCGCTGGCGAGCGTGGCTATTCATGGCAACAAAGCCAACCCTGTCATCTGGCGATGCCAGATTCACGATGGGAAGAGCGCGGGTATCCTGGTATACGATCATGGGCAAGGACTGATCGAAGATTGCGACATCTTTAGTAACAGCGGCCCCGGCGTAGAAATCCGAAACATTGGCAACCCGATTATCCGACGATGCAAAATTCACCACGGCGAACGTGATGGCGTGCATATCACCGACAAAGGTGCGGGGATGGTTCTTGGGTGCGACATCTTTGGCAATGCGCGGGCCGGGGTCAGCATTCGCCGCGATAGCAACCCCTTTGTACGCCTCTGCCAGATTCACGAGCAACTCAATGGCTATGGAGTCTATGTCTACGATAAGGGGGAGGGGACAATTGAGGGGTGCAATATCTTTGGCAATGCCAAAGCCGGCGTGGGGATTACCCAGGGAGGCAATCCGTTTTTCCGTCGTTGCCGCATTCACCACGAAAAACAGCGCGGGGTGTTTGTCTTCGAGAATGGCGAGGGCACCATTGAACGCTGCTACATTCTCTCCAACAGCGATACGGGCGTGAGCATTGGGCAGGGGAGTAGTCCGACCATCTATCGCTGCCAGATCAACCAGAATGGCAGCTACGCTATCCGCGTGCTCCCAAACGGGTCGGGCCGCGTGGAAAACTGCGACCTGACCAACAATGCCCAGGGAGCCTGGGATATTGCCGCCCGCTGTACCATATATCGCAACGAAAATAGAGAGTAACCCGATATCGCAACGAAAATAGAGAGTAACCCGCAGGCAGGAGGCAAAAACCGTTTCCTCCTGCCTATCGCCACTTCCCCTTGTGGGTTTAGTTGCTGGTTGGTTCCTTCACAGCCTCTTTCAGTGTGCTGCTGGCACTGAAACCGGGGGTCCAGGTCTCCGGGATAACCATGCGCTCGCGGGTCTGCGGATTTACCCCCTCGCGCTGCTGGCGATGGCGCACCTCAAAGGTGCCAAAACCTGTCAGGGTTACTTTCTCGCGCTTCTTGAGCGTGTCGGTGATCACTTTGATTGCCGCTTCAATCACCTGCTTGGCCTGCTTCTGGGTAATGCTACTGCCATTATCCCCTTTTTCCTTCTCCACAGCAGCAACCACCGCTTTGATGAACTCGGTCTTTTGCATAGGTATCTTCCTCCTTGAATTTCCATAATTGTACATCTGGCAAAGACTGTCCGGCTTCTCTCTCTGCCTTCTCTGCTTTCTCTGCCTTTCCAGACACAAAAGCCTGTTGTCTGCGTTGCAAGATAGCACAGCTATGCCTCATTGTCAAGCCCCAAATAGACAATACCCCTTTGGAATGCTGTAGCGAGAAGAG
This sequence comes from Chloroflexaceae bacterium, assembly GCA_034436975.1. Classification (GTDB taxonomy): domain Bacteria; phylum Chloroflexota; class Chloroflexia; order Chloroflexales; family Chloroflexaceae; genus JAAUSY01. The sequence continues at coordinate 43,481 of DAOTUE010000024.1, read as the reverse complement.
ACTGTGTGTGCTAGAAATCGTGGTTTTTGTCTTTTGGAAGAGGAATTTATCGAGGTTCACGCAGGCAAGCAAGGTCGCTGGCCAGGCCGATATAGTTCTCCGGGCGGAGGGATCGCAGCTCTGCTCTGGTCGCTTCGTCCACATCGAGCGTTTCGATAAAGGCGTGCAAATCTTCGAGCGTGGGGGTGTGTCCGCGGGTCAACCCCTTGAGCACCTCGTAGGGTTGGGGGTAGCCTACCCGCCGCAAGATGGTCTGGATGGCTTCGGCCACCACTTCCGGGTGGGCCACAAGCTCCTGGCTGAGCCGTGCGCGGTTGACAGCCAGTCGCTGTAGCCCCTTGAGAATGCGGCGATAGGCCAGCAGGCTATATCCCCAGGCCACCCCCAGGTTGCGCAGCACGGTACTATCGGAAAGGTCGCGCTGGAGGCGCGAAATGGGCAGCTTGCGGCTCAGAAATTCTAGCAGCGCGTTGGAAAGGCCAAGATTTCCCTCACCATTTTCAAAATCAATCGGATTGATTTTGTGGGGCATAGTTGAGGAGCCAACCTCGCCGGCTGCTGGCGACTGCACCAGGTAATCATCGCTGATGTATCGCCACACATCCTGGCACAGGTCGAGCAGCACGGTGTTGATGCGTTTGAGGCTATCGCACAGGGTCGCCAGCGAGTCGTGTGGTTCTATCTGGGTAGTCAGTAGCAGGGGTTCGAGCTGGAGCGAGCGCACGAAGGCGCGGCTAAAGGCGAGCCAGTCTACTGCTGGCAGGGCGGCCTTCTGAGCCGCAAAGGTGCCGGTTGCCCCGTTGAGTTTGCCGGTGACTGGCTCTGTGGCAAAGTTGCCCATAAGACGGGCCAGGCGCGAGGCAAAGACAGCCAGTTCTTTCCCCATTGTTGTTGGCGTGGCCGGTTGTCCGTGGGTACGGGCCAGCATTGGTGTGGCGGCCTCGGCCCGCGCCATCTCGCGCAGACAGGCCAGTAGTTCGTTGAGGGCGGGCAGCAACACCGCCTCCCGCGCTTCGCGCACCATCAGCCCATAGGCCAGGTTGTTGACATCTTCCGATGTGAGCGCAAAGTGGATAGCCTCGCTGTGGCTTTCCAACCCCAGGGCCGCAAACCGTTCGCGGAGCCAGTATTCCACCGCTTTGACATCGTGGTTGACCCGGCGATCCCACGCCGCGATAGCCTGGGCATCTTGCGAGCCAAAATCGCGGTAGAGGGCGCGGATGGAGGCCTGTTGTTGCGGCGTGAGCGCGGGGACAAACGAAATGCCAGGGGCCCGCGCCAGGACAATCAGGTACTCGATTTCGACCTGTACGCGGTAGCGGAAGATGGCCGCCTCGCTGAAGAAGGCTTCCAGCGCGGCAACGTCGGGGCGGTAGCGGCCATCTAGCGGCGAGAGTGCGGCAAGGCGGGCCTGGTTTTCTCCCTGCGGGGTTTCCCTTGTGTTTTCCATTTTTTCCCTCGTTCCAGTAGCCTGTTGTGAACGATTGTAACCTGTTCGTCATCCAATCCATGTCTTGTTCCGGTGTCCAATAGTATACCATAGCACGGGAGGGCAGACCGGCCCGCACAAAAAAGACAATGGCATCTTGAGACAAGTTGCGCTATAATAGGCAAGCCTGTAGTAGGAAGCGGTTCGCTCCCTACCATTTTGCTGGAACAGAGAAAGGGAATGACAATGCCAGTCATTGCAGTCATAGGCGGCCAATGGGGAGATGAGGGAAAAGGACATATCGTTGATTATCTGGCTCACCAGGCCCGGCTTGTCATCCGATATAGCGGGGGGAATAATGCCGGGCATACTGTGACCAATGAACAAGGAGTGTTCAAACTGCATCTCATCCCCTCCGGTATTTTCGACGCGAACACTATCAACGTTATTGCTCACGGAGTCATCATTGACCCGGCTGCCTTGATTGAGGAGATTACCAACCTTCAGGAAAAAAACATTGCAACATCCCGCCTCTTTGTGAGCAATCGCGCTCATGTTGTCCTGCCATACCATATCTTGCAAGATCAGCTCCAGGAACAGGCTCGCGGCGATGGCAAAATTGGCACGACCGGGCGTGGCATTGGCCCGGCCTATGCCGACAAAACCGACCGCATCGGCCTTCGGATGGGCGACTTGCTCCACGATGAGGTGTTGCTCGAGCGGCTACGAGCAGTTCTGGAAGAAAAAAATCGTCTGTTGACCAGACTCTATGGGGTCAAGCCATTTCAAATTTACGATATGTATTTACGCTTTCTCGAATATGGCAACCGGCTAACCGACTACATTGCCGATGTGCATGCGATTATCCACCGCGCTCTGGAGGAAGATGTCCCTATCTTGCTCGAAGGGGCCCAGGGGGCGTTGCTCGACCTGGACCACGGGACATACCCCTACGTCACCTCATCGTTGCCAGGCGCAGCCGGGGCGTGCCAGGGGTCTGGCATTGGCCCCACTCGCATCAGTTCTGTTGTCGGGGTGTTCAAGGCCTATACCACCCGCGTTGGCGAGGGGCCCTTCCCCACCGAACTGGCGGATGATTCTCCCGATGCCGCGATATTGCGCCAGGTGGGGAAACCCTGGGCCGAAGTTGGCACCACAACGGGGCGGCAGCGGCGGGTTGGCTGGTTCGATGCAGTGATGGCTCGCTATGTCACCGAGGTCAATGGGATTGACACGGTTGCGATAACCAAACTCGATGTCCTTGATACGATGGAGCGGATTAAAATTTGTACGGGCTACAAACGCCACGATGAACTATTGGAATATCCGCCAACCTCTCCGACCCAGTTGAGCAAGGTTGAGCCGGTCTACGAAGAACTCCCCGGCTGGCAGCAACCGACCAGCGATGTCCGCACCTTCCACGATTTGCCCGAGGCAGCCCAGGCGTATGTTGCTCGTCTGTGCCATCTCATTGGCGCACGGCTTGGGATTGTCTCGGTCGGTCCCGAGCGCGACCAGATCATCCTGACAGAAAAGATTTTTTAAGCGACCGTCGGACCTGTTCAGAACGACTTGAACGACCTGAAGTCTATCCAAACAATGGACAAACGCCCGGCTCTCCCGCCAGTTGCCAGTTTTTTGCAACAGGTGCGGAGGGTTGGGCGTGGTATAATGAGGCAACACCTGTATGCACTGATCATCACTATTACCACGAAATCACGAACTCACGAAATCATGGAGACCGTATGACCACGACTACTCATATGCTGGTTGCCTCAATGAGCCTGCCGCTCCCGCGGGAGCAGGTGTTCGCGTTCTTTTCCGAGGCGGCCAATCTGGAGCGGATTACCCCGAATGACCTGAGTTTCCGCATTGTCACGCCGCAGCCCATCACCATTGAGGAAGGAACCCTGATAGATTACGAGATTCGTCTTTCTGGTTTCCCGATGCTCTGGCGAACCCGCATTGCCCGTTGGGACCCGCCCAACGAATTTGTGGATGAGCAACTCCGCGGCCCCTACGCCTACTGGCACCACACCCACCGCTTCCACGAGCGCGATGGGGAAACGATTATTGAGGATGTGGTCCGCTATCGGTTGCCCCTTGCCCCCCTGAGCGATCTGGTACATCCGCTCATCCGGTTGCAGCTCAACCATATTTTCCAGGTGCGGCAGGTGGAGGTCCGCCGCGCCCTGCTATAACATGTGCAAACCTGTGGAGGAGGATCTGACTATGGCAAAGCACAAACCACCCCGCCGCCGTCCCTCGCCCTATCGAACCTATGGCATTATTGGCTTTGTTACCATTTTCGCCATTGTGGGGGGACTGCTTGCCAGCGGCTCCACTATCACGGTCTATACCTGGTGGCTCGGCCTGGGCATTGCGACCTGGGTGCTCTATTTCGTTGACAAGCTCCTGGCGAAGGGCGAGGGGAGAAGCCGCGTGCCTGAACTTGTCCTGCTTGGGATGGTTATTATTGGAGGGTGGGGCGGCGGGTTGCTGTCCACGCTGGTCTGGCCCCGCCACAAGCGGCGGCACTGGTATTTCATTGTGATACCGCTCCTGGCGGCGGTGGTCCACCTGGGAGTGGCCTGGCGGGTGGGGTGGATGTAACAAACCCATCATCCCTTCTATCGGCCCGGCCCGCTCCCCTCTATGGCAAACTCCCCCGCCTCCACGTGCAACCGGCTCCCGCCCGATACCGCCAGCGGTAGCTCAATAGCCAGCGGCAGGTCGGGCCGCAGCGTGAGCGGAACCGTGCGGAATACCTCCTGCCCATCAACCTGCACAAGGACAACGGCCTGCTCAATCACCCCCGCAAATGCAATCATCAGCGTTGTGTTGCCGTCGGCACGCTGCATCAACCCCAATGCCCCCGCCTCCGAAACAGCAACCAGGTCGCCAATGTCGTGCAGGGGGAGCCAGGTGGTGGCAATGCTGCGGCTCTCCCCCGGCGGGAGGGTGGGGTTGTCCCAGAAGGTTTCCTGTGCGCCAATCCACAGCTCAACATACTCGCTCTCATCATCGGTGTAGGTCTCGTGGACAACCTGCGGACTGAACCCGAAAACCTTCGTTCCCCCAACGCCTTCGCCCGTCAGGGCCACCACCCCTTCGCCCGCCTGCGTGTCGTAGGCTCCGGCAAAGGGAACGGGCCCGCGGCTAAAGACCCCCAGGTAGTCCTGCCAGTTTGCGGGCCACGCAAGGTCGAGGCCGTTCCAGTGTGGCCAGGAGATGTGCTCACCGGCTCCCGGCAACCGCTCATCTGCCGTGGCGTGGATGATAACCTCGTCTGTCGGGAAGATGAAGCGCAAACCGGGGCCGAGGCGGTTTCCCTCCCCCGGCGTGATCATGGCATTGACCCACATTTGCAGGGGGGCGGGAGTGTCGGTATCGTTCGTGGTTTCCATTGCCAGGGAGAACGCCCCGCGGTCGGGGGCCAGCGTGACGCTCCCCACCACAGAAAAACCCGTTTGTTGCTCGCGCACCCGTGCCCGGACGGTTGTCGCCTGCGTTTCGCCCGTTGCGTCTGAGACGTTTAGCTCCCACGGGAGATATTCCAGGTAGCCATGTTCTTCAGTGGGGGCGGCCCACTCGATGCCACCCACGCCAAGCCACCACCCCCGCTGCCCATAGATTGAGGGTTTGATGACGGGATTCTGGTAGAAAATGTTGTGTCCGGTTGCTTTGTCAATGACGCGGTAGAGCCGCCCGCCCGGTTCGGGCAAAAACGTTAATTCGAGAAAGCGATTTTCGACAACGATGGCGCGGTAGGGCCGCTCCTCCAGCGGGAGCGGTTGGGAGCGATCCAGGCGCGGATAGGGTGCAATTGCGTCGCCCGGACCGGTGGGGATGAGGGCCTGTTCATACCCGTAGGTAGGGATATGCAGCGTCGTCTCGTAGGAGCGGATGGTTTCGGGGAGGGGGGGAACGGTGTAGCGCAGGGGGCGGCCATATCGCCAGCGGACGTAGTGTTGCCCCACGTTGCCCATCTCAACTTTCCAGGGATCGGGGTTTGTGGGGGTGTAGCTCAAGATACGCCGCTCGAAGGCCTGGAACAGGACCGTTTGCTCCTGCCCCCCCACGCGGGCCTGCACCCAGTATGGCTCGGTAATGGGATAGCCAGCAGCAAACAGCGGATGCATAATGGCCTCGCGTTTGCGGATTCCCTGCACCAGCACGGGCCCGCTGGCCGTGAGAAACTCCTGGAACACCCGCGGGACATTGTGCCCGGTCGCTGGCTCATAGCGGACAATCTCTGTTTCGGGCCGCGCCAGATCGGGGCGTGAGCCGGCCCCCTCCGGCCCGAACGTTGCGCCGACCTGCTGACCCGTGCGGTCAGGTGCCGGGGTGCTTCCATTATGAGTATTCCCATCAAACGATGCAATTGAGGCAAGCATGGCGTAGGTGGGAGCCTGCGGATTGCCCCGCGGGTCGCCAACAATGGGGATACTGGCGGGATCGCGCTGCTCATATTCATTGGAGCCAACCTGCACCCGCCCGCTGATGAGTTCCACCACAAGACGGCCATTCGTGACAAACCAGGGCGAGGCGCGGTCTCCCTGCAGGTCGTTGATTTCCATACGGGCCTTGTCGAAGTATTGTACAAGCCGCGCTCCCCCCGGAGCCTCATCAAACCGTTCGTACCGTCGTTCGCCAGGCCGCTCCCCCCACACCCACGAACGGTTGACGCTGCCACTGGCAACGGGCCCGTCGGTGCGCTCCCACTGGGCAAGGAACGCCCGGTCGGCCAGGCTTGCGGCTTCGGTGGCGCGGGCCACGCCCACGGGCCACCGCGGCCCGACAAGCAACACGTAGGCCAGGCCCACAACTCCCCCCACGGCAAGGAGCACGGCCGCTCCGGAGCGCAGCAGCCCCCGGCAATGTTTCCTCACATCTCGTGGCATGGTTCTTTGCCTCCTGCTTTCCCTCTTCTTCCATTTCCTCCAACCCATTTCCTCCAACCCTTTTCCTCCAACCCTTTTCCTCCAACCCTTTTCCTCCAACAATTATACCGCACGAAAAGCTGTTTATTTTCAGGGTTATGGAAACTTTATTCCCTACACTGGTTGCTACTTGCAGGAACAATAGAAAATGTGCTATCCTGATGAGGAACAGGCATACTCAGCCGGAGCGGTTGAGTAATAGAAAACGATAGGAGGTTGCATGGGGACACCAGACTATGTAAAAAACGAGGAACTCAAGGCCTGGGTTCAGGAGATGGCCGATCTCTGCAAACCCGATAATGTTTATTGGTGTGATGGCTCCGATGCGGAATATGACGAGATGTGTCGCTTGATGGTCGAGGCCGGAACAGCAATCAAGCTGAACGAGGAAAAAAGGCCAAACAGCTATCTGGTGCGCTCAGACCCCGACGACGTGGCGCGGGTCGAAGGACGCACCTTTATTTGTAGCCACACGAAAGATGGGGCCGGCCCCACGAACAACTGGGTACCGCCCAGGGAGATGAAAGAAACTCTGCTGAAACTGTATGATGGGTGTATGCGCGGGCGGACGATGTATGTCATTCCCTTTAGCATGGGCCCGCTTGGCTCGCACATTGCCCATATTGGCGTGGAATTGACCGACTCCCCCTACGTTGTCGCCAATATGCGTATTATGACCCGCATGGGCAGGGCCGTTCTAGACGTATTGGGCGACAATGAATTTGTCCCCTGTTTGCATTCTGTCGGGGCCCCTCTTGCACCAGGCCAGAAAGACGTTCCCTGGCCCTGCAACAAAGAACAGAAATACATTGTCCATTTTCCCGAAGAGCGATTGATCTGGTCGTATGGGAGCGGCTATGGGGGGAACGCGCTGCTTGGCAAGAAATGTTTTGCGTTGCGGATTGCCTCGAACATCGCCAGAGACGAAGGATGGCTTGCCGAGCACATGCTCATTCTTGGGGTCGAATCGCCCCAGGGCGAAAAAACCTACGTAGCGGCAGCGTTCCCCAGTGCGTGCGGTAAAACCAACTTTGCCATGCTCATTCCGCCGAAAGACTTCACCGACGAGGGCTGGAAAGTAACCACCGTGGGCGATGACATCGCCTGGATCAAGCCTGGTGAAGATGGGCAAATCTACGCTATCAATCCAGAAAACGGCTACTTTGGCGTTGCGCCGGGCACGTCGGATAGCTCCAACCCGAACGCCATGGCCGCAGTGCGGAAAAATTCAATCTTCACCAATGTTGCCCTCACGCCAGATGGGGATGTCTGGTGGGAGGGAATGACCAAAACTCCCCCCCCTGAACTCACCGACTGGCTTGGGCAACCCTGGACCCCCGACAGTGGCCGCAATGCGGCCCACCCCAACGCCCGATTTACTGCGCCAGCCAGCCAGTGCCCATCCATTGACCCCGACTGGGAAGACCCGCGTGGGGTGCCAATCAAAGCATTCATCTTTGGCGGTCGGCGGAGCGATACCGTGCCGCTGGTCTACCAGGCGTTTAACTGGAGCTACGGGGTATACCTGGCCGCAACGATGGGATCGGAACGGACCGCCGCCGCTGCCGGCGCAGTGGGAACCGTCCGGCGCGACCCGATGGCAATGCTGCCCTTTTGCGGCTACCATATGGCCGACTACTTCAACTACTGGCTCGGATTTGGCCGACGCATTCCCAACCCCCCGCGTATTTTCGGGGTCAACTGGTTCCGCAAGGATGAGAACGGGAAATTCATCTGGCCCGGCTTCAGTGAGAATATGCGCGTGTTGAAATGGGTTGTTGAACGGGCCAATGGTCGCGCTGTCGGTATCGAAAGTCCCATCGGATGGATGCCGCGCTACGAAGACCTGGACTGGCGCGGGATGGAGAACTTCTCCCGCGATACGTTCCAGCAGTTGATGTCGGTTGACCGTGATGCCTGGATGAACGAGATCCTTTTGCACGAGGAACTCTTCATCAAGCTATATGACCGGCTGCCAAAAGAGTTGCTTTTCATTCGAGAGCTGATTGTGTCGGGGCTGTGGCGTTCGCCAGAATACTGGGAACTCCGCTAACAGGTTTGTGCCAGGAGCACGACCAGAGCCACGCCCGCCGGGGAAGCACATCTTAAGATTCCCTGACGGGCGTGGCTCATACCATATGTCAGGATAAAACAGGTAGGAGGATTACAACAATGTCTCAAATAGAAGTGGCAATACTGGGAGCAACGGGCATGGTCGGGCAGCGGTTTATTCAGTTGCTCCGCGATCATCCCTGGTTTCGCATTGCGGCCCTGGTAGGCAGCGAACGCAGTGCCGGGCGGAGCTATGGCGAAGCCTGCCGGTGGGTGGTTGACGATGCATTCCCCGACATGCTCCGAGATGAGATGGTGCGCGGCATTGAGGACCCGCTCGATACCCCACTGGTGTTTTCGGCCCTGCCGAGTAGCGTGGCGGGCCCCGTCGAAGAGCGGCTTGCCACCCAGGGGCATGTCGTCTGCTCCAATGCGTCGAGCCACCGCATGGAACCGGATGTCCCGCTCTTGATACCCGAAGTCAACCCGGAGCACCTGGCGTTGATAGAGGTGCAGCGCAAGCGACGTGGCTGGAGCGGAGCCATTGTCACCAACCCGAACTGCACCGCAACCCCCATTACAATGGCGTTTCGCCCCCTGCTTGACACGTTCGGTATCAGCAAGGCCATTGTGGTCAGCATGCAGGCCCTATCGGGAGCGGGCTACCCCGGCGTGCCCTCCTACGATGCCACCGACAATGTTATCCCGCTCATTGGCGGCGAAGAACCAAAAGTTGAGAGCGAGCCACAGAAGATGCTCGGCACGCTGGAGGGCGAGCAGGTTTCGCTGGCCCCCTTCGCCATATCGGCCCACTGCAACCGCGTCCCGGTGCTGGAGGGGCATACCGTTTGCATCTCCGTTGCCCTCGAACGGCAAGCAACGCTGGATAGCCTTGTTGCCGCGTTGCGCGAGTTTCGCGGGATGCCACAACAACTGGGACTCCCCACAGCCCCCGCCCACCCGCTCATTGTGCGCGATGAAACAGACCGCCCACAACCGCGGCGCGACCGTGGGGTTGAGCGCGATATGGCAACGGTTATCGGGCGGGTGCGTTCCTGCCCCATCTTCGACTACCGTTTTGTTGTCATGGGCCACAATACCATCCGCGGAGCCGCGGGCGGCTCGGTGCTCAATGCCGAACTCATGCTCCATCAAGGCTATATCAAGGCTATGTGATGCGAGGGATTGCGAGGGATGATGCGCTGGGTGTGGTACAATAGGCAAATGTTTATTGAGGAACAGGGATAGCAGAAAAGGCAGGGAATAGCAGGGGGACGTATCTTGGAGCTTCTGAAACGTCTTGCAGGGATTATCACCCTGAAAGGGGCCGTCTATCGTGATATTGCGCTCGATTCCGAACAAACCGATGCATCCGGAGCCGTCATTGTCTCAGTCTACATCTTGATCGGTCTGATTGACGGCTACATCGTAGCAACGGCAAACGAAGTTGGGAGGGCAATGCAGATTGTCACCGTCGGGATGACCGGGGGCTACCAGTTGTTTACCGGGCTGTTTGTCTGGGTTGTTGGCGGCTATCTCAGCGCGCTTATCGCATCGAAAGTGTTTCAAGGCAATGTCAATGTCGGGCAGATGATGCGGATTATCGGCTACGCCAGCATTTTTCGCATTCCTGGCACAATTCCCCTTGCTGGTCTTACCCTTTTGGGTATCACGCTGGATATGAAGCTCCTCAGCTACCTGCTGACGCTCGTGGGGAGCGGGGTCGGGCTACACGCCTCCTCCCGAATAGGCGTTGTCAAAACCATCATCACAACGATCACTGCCGGCACCATTCTGTTCTACCTGGTACGTCTGATCAAGTATGTTGTTGTCTTGCTCTTTTATACGCTTGGTATTCCCTACTGAAGCCATAGCCCGATGTTCAATGCTCAGAATACTGCTCATTCTCGCTGCTGCCGTGCTGCTTGTCGGGGGGGGGCTTTCCCTTCTCCGCTCCCCTGCCGCCCCATCCCCGCCACCCCCGCTGTCGCCCTTTGGTATTGAGATCAACCGCGGGCACGTCTCCTACACGCTTGACCGGGCCCGCGAGGCCAACGTTGCCTGGGTGCGCTACAACGCCGTGCGCTGGTCGGAGGTGGAGCCAGTGCAGGGGGAGCGCAACTGGTCGGAGCTAGAAGAGGTTGATGCGGAACTGCGGGCCCTGGCTGAGCACGGCATAACGCCAGTGGTCATTGTCCGAGGCACGCCGGAGTGGGCACAGCAGGTGACGGGGGTGCAATGTAGCCCTATTCGGGCCGAACACCTCGATGCATTCGCCGATTTTCTCTCCGAACTGGTGCGCCGCTACCACGCTCCCCCCTACCGGGTGCAATACTGGGAAATCTGGAACGAGCCAGACGTTGACCCCTCGCTCATTCCGGCCTGGTTCCCCTTTGGCTGCTGGGGCGATCAATCAGATCCCTACTACGGCGGCGAATACTTTACCACAATGCTCAAGCGGGCCTACCCGGCCATCAAGCAAGCCAACCCCCAGGCACAGGTGGTACTCGGCGGGTTGGCTCTCAATTGCGACCCCACGCACCCCCCGCCAGGGCAGGATTGCAAACCGGCCCGGTTCCTGGAGGGGATCTTGAAGAGCGGGGGGGGCGAGTATTTCGATATACTCGCCTACCATAGTTACGCTTTCTGGGACGGAGAGCAGGAGGACTGGGAACGCAATGAGGAGAAATGGCAGCACCGGGGGGGGGCGATGCTGGGCCGGCTCGACTACCTGCGGACTGTGCTGCACCGCCACGGCATCGAAAAGCCTATTGTGCTCAACGAGGGGAGTTTGCTCTGCTACGAATCCAACCCGGCCTGCTTCAAACTGGATTTTCTCGAAGCCCAGGCAAACTATGTCATTCGTTTCCACATTCGCGCCTGGGCCAATGGGTTGGCGGGAGGGGCCTGGTATACGCTGAATGACACCGGCTGGAATGAAAGCGGAATGATGGGGCGGGGGCGGGCCGTGCGCCCGGCCTACGAAGCGTTCCGCTTCCTCTCCAATCTGCTGAGCGGGGCCCGCTATATTGGCACCATTTCTGCCGGGCAGGTCGAGGGATACGCTTTTCGCAAGGGGGATATGCGCTACGATGTCTACTGGACCAACGACGATACGCTTGTAGATATGCCGATCCCCGCGCATACCCGCATGGTCTACGACAAATATGGCCACGGCATCACTCCGCGTGGGGACACGGTAACGATCAGGTTTGAGCCGCTGGTCCTTGAGCGGGGGGAGGGGGATTGATGGTCATCGTTCAGGGGTGGTGGGACGTGTAGCTTCTCAAGATGAAGCGATTACCGCACCTCAACGCCCTCGCTCCCCTGCACAATCTCCCCCACCACACAGGCCTCACCATCTACTGCCGCAAGAGCCTGCGTCACATGGTCGGGCGGCACCACGCCGATCATTCCTAACCCCATGTTGAAGGTATGAAACATCTCCTGGTCGGAGAGGTTTCCCAACCGACGGAGCAGGTCGAAGATAGGCGGGGAGGTCCATGCGCCATGCTGGATGATTGCGCCCAGTCCGGGCGGCAGAATGCGTGGGAGATTATCGAGCACGCCCCCGCCGGTGATATGCGCCAACCCGCGAATGTCTACCCCACTGCTCCACCATTTCCGCACTGCGTCGAGATAGCAGCGGTGAACGGCCAGCAGCGCATCGCCCGGTGCCCCCCCCAGGTCGGGCAGCGGCTTTGTCCAGTCGAGTGGGTCGAGGAGCTTTCGGGCCAGCGAGTAGCCATTGGTATGCAGCCCGGATGAGGGGAGCGCAATGAGAAAATCGCCCGGCTGAATGCATGACCCGTCAATCAGACGGCCCCGCTCGACCACACCGACAATCGTTCCCACAAGATCCACTTCGCCCGCTTCATACACACCGGGCATCTCCGCGGTTTCGCCCCCCAGGAGCGCACAGCCAGCCTCGCGGCAAGCCTCGGCTACCCCGCCAACAATTGCGGCGACTTTCTGGGGGTCAAGGTGGACCATCGCCACGTAGTCGAGAAAGAAGAGCGGGCGGGCCCCCTGCACGAGAATATCATTGATACAGTGGTTGACCAGGTCGCGCCCGATGGTATCCCACCGTCCCAGGCGGGCCGCAACCTTTGTTTTTGTCCCCACACCGTCGGTTGAGGCAACCAGCACAGGATGGTCCATTTCCTGGAGAGCCGAAGCATCGTATAGCCCGCCGAACGCGCCAATGCCGGCCAGCACTTCGGGGCCATACGTCGAACGCACCGCATCGGCCATCAGCGCAGTAGATTGCTGCCCCGCAGCAATGTTGACCCCGGCGCGGGTGTAGGCATCTTCGTTGCCCATCACCGTCTCCCTCCTGCTATATCGCGGCTTCCTATGTCGCGGCGGTAGTGCATCCCATCAAACTGAATATGTGCGATGCTCTCGTAGACGCGCTGTAGCGTCTCAGGCAGGGTTGGCCCCGCCGCGCTGACGGCAAGCACCCGTCCCCCTGCCGTAACAATCTGCCCCTGCTGAGTGGCTGTGCCTGCATGAAAAACAATGACATCCTCGCTGGTTTTTAGCATATCCAGCCCATGAATTGGCACCCCCTTTGGGTAGGGGCCTGGGTAGCCCGGCGAGGCAAGCACCACGGTTGCCCCCACGCCGGGGCGCAGCGTAATCATCTGGGGGTCGAGCCGCTTCTCCACACACGCCAGGAGCACCTCAAACAGGTCACTTTCGAGCAGGGGCACAATGGCCTCGATCTCCGGGTCTCCAAAGCGGCAGTTAAACTCCAGCACCTTTATCCCCTGGTCGGTCAGCATCAAGCCTGCATAGAGCACACCGATATAGGGGGTGCCACGCGCCGCCATCCCCACAATCGTTGGCTGTAAGATGGTCCGCTCAATCATGCTCAGCATCTCCGCGTCTATGTCGGGCGGATGGGTGTAGGCCCCCATACCGCCGGTGTTGGGCCCGCGGTCGCCATCAAACACTGGCTTGTGGTCGCGGGCCGGCACCAGCGGCACCACACGCTGCCCATCGCTCAATGCCAGCAGCGACACCTCGCGCCCTCGTAGCCGCTCCTCAATGACCACCCGTTCGCCTGCTGTGCCAAATTCTCGCTCTACCATCATTCGGCGCAATGCTTTTTGTGCTTCGCCAGTCGTATTGCAAACAACAACCCCCTTGCCCGCGGCCAGCCCATCAGCCTTGACCACAATGGGGCAATCATCGGCCTGTTCACACACCCGGTCAGTGAGAAATTGCTGCGCTGTCTCATAGGTATCGAATGTGGCCCCCTCGGCACAGGGAATATGGTGCTCGCGCATAAAGGCTTTGGCGAAGGCTTTCGAGGACTCAAGTTGCGTCGCGGCGCGGGTGGGGCCAAAAATGGGCAACCCGGCCTTGTGAAACGCATCCACAATGCCGGCGGCCAGGGGAGCCTCCGGCCCGACAACCGTCAAAGCTATTTTTTGTAGCCGCGCATAGTCAATGAGCGATGGTATATCGTCGGCAGCAATGGGCACATTCGCGGACTCTGCTCGCGGCTGCAAGCCCTGTGCCGCCGGGTTGGCCCGCCAGTCTGTCCCCGCATTGCCCGGCGCAACATAGACCACCTGCACACGGGGCGAACGTGACAACGCCCACGCCAGCGCATGCTCGCGCCCTCCGGCCCCCACGACAAGCACATTGTTCATTCCCCACCCCCGCTTTGTTCTTCCAAAACCGATGATCCATCGTTTGATCCATCGTTAAGATCCCTGCAAGCCATATCCTGGACGGCCTCTCATTTTACCACGATCTTCTGCATCCACGGCCCGATCGGTCCCGACCCGTCGAGCCGCCAGATTTCTTGCTTTTTCCGAAGCTGTGCCAGATCAGCGCGCCCACAGCAGCAGCAAGCAGCTACCGTCATTATCCTGTATCTTCACAAAACCTGCTACAATAGAGGTAGCAACAATAACCCAAAGGAAAGATCAAAGGCCTGTTCCCAAGAGCGATATAACCGTAAGTCTGAATGAGCTGTATCAAAATCTGGCTAGTCTTGTCAGGAACGAAACAGGAGCAACCCTATGTGGAGAAAATCTATTATCCTCTTCTCGTTAATCATCGTGCTGCTTCCTTCCCTGCTCGCCGCCTGCGATGCTTCTCAGACACTGCCCACGCCCGCTCCTCCTGTCCCCCCCAGCGTGGGGGTGATGCTCGACATCAACGCAGAGGAGGACCGCTCGTTCAACCAGTACACGCTGGATGGTGCCCGGCGGGCCGCGGAAGCCACCGGGTTGGAGTTTTCGTATGTCGTTTCCTCAACTGGCTTTAATTTTGAGGAAGATATTTTCGCTATGGCTCAGCAGAGTATTGATTTAATCATTACGGTTGGATTTCAAATGGGCCCCGCCACGGCAAAGGCCGCCCGCACCTTCCCGGATACCCACTTTGTCATTGTGGATGTTGCCTACTCCCCCGGCTCAGGGTGTGCAGAAACGGTGGCAAGCTGCTATACGGAAGAGGGGGGACTGAGCAATGTCACGAGCCTGGTGTTTGCCGAAGATGAAATGGGCTACCTGGCCGGCGTTCTCGCTGCCTGTATGAGCAAAACAGGGATTGTCGCCACCGTCGCCGGGGTCGAAATCCCACCAGTTGTCCGCTTTGTCACCGGCTACCAGCAAGGGGCCCGCTCCTACAACCCCGACATTGTCACGCTCAACCAGTATACGACAGCCTTCAATGATAGCGGTATGGGCAAGGTTGTTGGCCAACGGTTTATCAACCAGGGAGCAGATGTTATTATGGGGGCCGGGGGCAACACCGGCAACGGTGGCTTGCTGGCGGCCCACGAAGCCGGTGTTATGGCTATTGGCGTGGATGTTGACCAGTATCATACCTACCCGGAGGTGCGGAGTTCGCTCCTCACCAGCGCAATGAAGCGGGTAGATGTTGCCGCCGAGCGGGCCGTGCTTGATTTTGCCGCGGGACAACTCCCCGGCGGTATTCGCCTGGCCACGCTTGCCAACGATGGCATCGGACTGGCTCCCTACCACGATTGGGAGGACCGTATCCCGCAGGAGTGTCGTACCGCCGTTGACGAGGCCCGCGCAGCAATCATTGCAAACTCGACAATAACTGGCACAAAGTAGAGCCAGCGCAGACCCGATCAAGGGTCTTGGAGACGCAACGAAGGCGTAGAGTAGAAAACACTGTATGAAAAACCGTTTTTTCCATCCTTTCTGGTTTGTTTCTGTTGTCTCAGGGATAAACGCGCTCCTGACAATTATCATTGTGCTCATCCTGCACCAGCAAGCCGGGCAATGGCACGCAATGGCCCTCGACGGCATTGCCGTGGCAATCCTGCTGGTGCATGGGGGGGCGTGGGGGCTGGCTTTCACAACCCGCCGTACCGTCGCTGCCGTCCGCCTGATTGCGGTGGCCCACCTGGTCGGGGCCATCGCAACCCCACTGATTGTCACCGACTACTGGACTATCGGCCTGTTTATGCTGGTGCTCATCCCCCTGGAAATAGCCATTGCCGACCGCGTGCGCAATATCCCCCCGGTCATCATTGCAAGCCTCCTGGGGAGTGCGGCTATGGTTGCCATTGATCTGCTCATCCCACTGAACTACCCGCGAGAGAGTTTGACCGCCTTCCCCTGGTTTGCCATCACAATGCTTGTCGTTTTTGGGCTGCACCTTGTCGTTCTGGTGTTTTTGCTGTGGTATCTGCGGCTACGCTCCCAGGCCTCTTTTCCCATCCGCATAGACCTGGGCACCCAGCAATCGCTTATCTTTACTGCAATCTCGGCCTTTGGTATCGTCATTGTTACGGGTGTCTTGATTCACCAGATCCACAAATCGCAACTCAACCAGGTGGGGCAAAATTTCCAGACCCTCTCGCAGATCAACATTGAGCGGGTGCGAAACAATCTGGAACAACAAATCGTTGTTCTCAACGACCTCTGGCGACGCGAGCAAGTGCTTCTGGATGGGTTGAAAGCGGCCAACGCAAGCTACCCACAAAACGCGGAAGCGGTTCGCCAGTTGCTCGTGGAGCGAGAGCGGTTGTGGCGCACCTCCCCCGAAAACAGTCCGTTTATTCTCAACTATCGCACCAATCCACAAACCCATGTCCTCAATGAGTTTCGTGGCAACAATCTGCTGCATACCAACCTGCTCTTGATTGATAAGCACGGTGGGTTGGTTGCGGCCCAGGGCGAAAAACCGGACCACTTTTCGTTTGAGCATACCGACTGGTGGCAAGCTACCTGGAACTATGGGTTGGGGGGAACCTATCTTGGCCACCTTGCCATTGATCAGGAAACCAACCTGGCCACGATCCTCATTGCGGTCAGCATCATTGATCCAAAGACCAACCAGTTGATGGGGGTGCTGGCTTCCACCTACCAGTTGCGGAGCGTCCATGCGATGGTGGCGACAGCAGAGAACAGTATTGACGGGGAGATGTTTCTGTTTCACGCCAGCGGTATCACCATTGCCAGTACGCAGGAGCAGCTTATTGGCCACGTCCCCTGGCCGCGTCTCTTTATCTCCGGCATGCTCTCCGCCCGCTCAGAGAGCCGCTGGATGTATGGGCAGGACTACCGCGAACGAGAGGCTATCATTGCCTATGCCTCGCTCAACAGGCAATCTGGCGAGGTGGTTGATCCGGTGGGTGAGCTAAACTGGCATATTGTGGTCAGCGATACCCGCGAAAACGCGCTCTCGCAGGTGGTGCGCTCCAGCAAGGTTGCGGCTCTGGTCGGACTCATTGTGATGGCCCTGGGGATCAGTGTGGTCAACATTGCCGCCCGCATTATTACCCGCCCGATAGATGCCCTCACAGCGACCGCTGCAATCATTACCGAGGGAAACCTGGACCAGCGGGCGCGGCCCGTCGGGCCTGTCGAACTGGTCACGCTGGCCGAAGCATTCAATACCCAGACAGACCGGCTGCGCTCGCTCATCAACAATTTGCAAGACCAGGTGGCCGAGCGCACACTGCAACTGGAGCAGCGGGTACGGCAGTTGCAAGACTTGAACACTCGCTTGCAAGGAGAACTGGAACTTGCCCGCGATATTCAACAAAGCCTCTTGCCTCCGCGGGTTTCCACGCTACGTCACCTCCATATTGTCTGCGCTATGCAGCCGGCCCGCAGCATTGGTGGCGATTTCTATAGCTATCGCATTCTTGACGATGATCGACTGGCTGTTGCGGTGGGCGATGTGTCGGGTAAGGGGGTTTCGGCGGCTCTGCTGATGGCCACCAGTCTCTCGCTCTTCGATACGTTTATCTCGCAAAAACTCTCACCAAGCGAGATTATGACACAACTGGACCATGCCTTGCTCCCCTATACCCGCCCTCGCCGCCAGAACTGCGCCATGTGTTATGCCGAATTCAATGGGACATCGCTGAGTGTTGTCAACGCGGGCTGTATTCCGCCCTACCTGCGGCGATCAGATGGTCATGTTGAAAGCCCCGAAATTGGCGGCTTTGCCCTGGGGCAAGGGATAGAAAAACGGCTCTCCTACACCGAAATCCACCTGCCTTTGCACCACGATGACCTGGTTATCCTCACCAGCGATGGGGTGGTTGAGGCAACCAGCGGAACGGGCGAACTGCTCGGCTTCGAGCGACTGGAAACCATCATTGCCGATGGCCCCTCGGCTAATGCGGAGGGGATGCTGACCCATATTCACAATGCCATCAACGATTTTGTGGGCAACAACGAACAACACGACGACATGACCATTGTCGTCATCCAGGTTCAGGCATCCTACGAGATTGTGAGAGCAACCCTTTCTCCCACGCATAATCGAGGATCTGTTCCACCTGTGCTCGTGTCTCCGGGTGCAGGATAATGCGCTCCCTATTGTCGGCATACCAGGTCAGCGTATCGTCCTTTCCACTCACGCGCCCGACACTGATCCAGTCGGCCACCATTTCGCGGATATATCGTTTGGGGATGGGGAGAGGACGCAAAGGCGGCTCCTCGTGCTCTGAATAAAACAGCCAGTATTGCCAGTGGTGGCGGTTTCGTTTCTGGTGGGTGTTGCGGGCCTGGTCGAAGTGGGGGCCGGGGTTGTACGGGGTCATCTCCTTCCCTATCCCACGAAAAAAATCCACATAGGCCGGGTATTCCGAAGGCAGATACTTTGTCCAATCGTGAAGAAGGGCCTGCCAGAAAGGGACACGTAGCGTTAGCCCGACCCGAAAAACATAGAATTTGTGACGGAGCATATACCAGTGAAACCGTATATGTGCTTGCATAGGTTGTTGCACTCTTTCTTGTCTATTCTCTCTCTTGTATCGCTGAATATCCCCTTTCATACCTTAACACATCTCAAAGGGGAGGTAAAGGAGTTCTCTCATTCGGTCAAAAGAATTTCGCAAGCTGATCATTGAAGAAGCCCAGCGCGGCTCTCCCGTGGAGCCGCGCTGTCCCCACGCCGCAGAATGTGGCGGGTGCAGTTTTCAGGATGTCGCCTACCAGGACCAGGTTTCCGCCAAAACAATGGCCCTGCGCCGGGCCTGGCAGGATGTCGCCGGTGCAGTCACCGGGCCAATCGCTGGTGCAGAAGACATTGTTGTTGGCGATGCGCTCCAGATTGTCCCCTCGCCGGACCCCTACGCCTACCGGACCCGGATGGATTATGTGGCAACAAAGGATCGCTTCGGGCTGCGCCGGAGCGGGCGATGGAACTACATTGTTGAACTGGAAACCTGCCATCTCATCCCCCCCCACGGCTTCGCGGCGGCCCACGCGCTCTGGGTGCGCTCGCGAGAGCTTGGCCTGCCCGACTACAACCTCCGCACCCACGAGGGCTTCTTGCGCTACCTGGTGGTGCGGCGCAGTCCCCAGGATACTTTCCTCATTGCGGCCATTGCCGCGGGCGGCGCGGGGAGATATGATGCAGAGATGGAAGGCCTGGCCACGCTGGCCCTGGAACAACCGTGCGTGGTCGGGTTCCACTGGCTGTGCAACGACACCCTGACCGATATTTCCTATGGCTCTGCCGTGCGCCATTGGGGAGAACACCTGCTGCCGATGCAGGTTGGCGACCGGACCATCTGCATTGGCCCGAACACCTTTTTTCAAAACAACGTTCTGCTCCTGCTCCCCATGCTTGATGCCATCCGCGAGGCCGTGAACGAAACCCCACTGCCGGGGGCTTCGTTGCGCGTTGCCGATCTTTATGGTGGGGTGGGGACCATTGCACTCCACCTGGATAGCCAGCGTGTTGAGCGTGTCGCCATTGTTGAGTCGCATGGGGAGAGTGCCGACCTGGCCCGCCACAATGTCGCGCTCAACAGAGCCGGCGGGGGGGGCAAAGCGGGTATTGAAATGGAGGTTTTTGCTACCGATGTGGGGGACTATGTCCAGGCGCAAGGGCCCGGCACGTTTGATTGTCTTGTCTTGGACCCGCCCCGCACCGGCCTGGGCGAACCAGTCTGCCGCGAATTGTTGCGGCTCCGGCCCCGGCGCATTGTCTACCTTTCGTGCAACCCGCTGACCCAGGCCAGCGATGTCGGCATCCTCAGTCAGGGCTATCGCCTGACGAGTTTGCGCGGGTATGATATGTTCCCACACACGCCCCACATTGAGACGCTGGCCGTGCTGGACATGCAGTAACAGAGAAATAGAAGATAGCCTATTTCTCCGACAGAGCTTCGATCCCCTCCCACCCTATGGGTACCCCGTGGGTGAGAAAGTGTGTGGCCCGCTGGAGGTAGAGCATGGCCGCTTTGTCGCTCTCATCAATGGCCAGGACATTTTGAAAATAGATCATCGCCCGGTCAAATTCCTGGCTATGGTAGTGGAGCAACCCTTTCTCAAAGTCGTGGCGGGTAATAATCTTGATTTCTTTCTCCGCCTCCGGGTAGCCATCAAGAATTTCAAACACCGAGACCGGATCTTGCTTACCTTTCACTTTTACTTTGTCGAGAAAGCGGAAGGTATAGCGGTTGGGGTTTTCGGTACTAAAGAGCATCTGCTCACTGATAACAATGGAAGCCCCATACAAGCGGGTTATCCCCTCCAGCCGGGCGGCCAGGTTGACCGCGTCGGAAATAACCGTCCCCTCAATGCGCTCTGCTTCGCCAATGACCCCAAGCATCACGCTGCCGGTGTGTAGCCCGATACCGATGCTGATGGGACGATACCCATACGTTGCGCGATGGGTGTTGTAGAGTGTAACCGCCCGGCACATCTCGATAGCCGCGCAAAGGGCATCGTTGGCTGTTTCGGGGAAGAGGGCCATGATCGCATCGCCAATGTACTTGTCAATGTAGCCATTGTGCTCGCGGATAATCGGACTGACGCGGCTGAGGTAGGAATTGATGAAGTTGAAATTTTCCTGGGGGGTCATCTGTTCCGAGAGGCTAGTGAAATCGCGCACATCGGAAAAAAGAATAGTCATATTGCGCTGCACCTGGTCGCCAAGTTGCACATCAATGATATTGCTCTTGTTGAGCAGACGCAAAAGCTGGTGGGGGACAAACCGCTCCAGGGCGGTATTCAGTTCGAGCAGTTCGGCGGTGCGCTGCGCGACGCGATGTTCGAGCGAGTTGTTGGACTGCTGGAGCGCGATATTGGCCGCCTCGACCTGGCGATGGGCCTGGCGCAGTTCCGTCACATCAAGCATCGCTCCGACAATGCCGGCCACGTTTCCCTCGCTATCGGGGAAGGTGGCCCGCGAGAGAATGTAGTTGCGCCGCACCCCATCGGCACAGGGAATCTCCACCTCAAACGACTGCTTGCCTCCTTCGCGGATGAGTCGCGCATCCTGTTCATAGTACATTTCCGCCAGTTCCGGCGGCACACTATCGGGCAAGTCGTACAGGGTATGCCCGATAATTTCCTCCTCCGTCACCCCACGAATCTGCTCGGCAAAGAGCCGGTTGCAACCAAGATAGCGGCCCTCTTTGTCTTTGTAGAAGACCGGGCAGGGGATGGTATGGAGCAGCGTTTCCAGAAGCTGGAGATTAGTCCGGAGCGCGTCTTCGGTGCGCTTGCGCTCGGTAATATCCTCCTTCACTGCGACAAAGTGGGTAATAACCCCCTCTTCGTTGATGATGGGGGAGATAGAAGCCGCCTCCCAGAATACCTCCCCATTTTTCTTCTTGTTGTGAAACTCGCCGCGCCACTCGTGCCCCGCTGTAATCATCTCCCAGAGTTCGCGATAGCCTGTTTCGGGCATCAGTCCCGATTTGAGCACTCGCGGGTTCTGTCCAATGGCCTCCTCAAGCGTATACCCGGTGACCTGGGTAAATTTCGGGTTGACATACTCGATCGTTCCTTCGGTGTCAGTAATGACGATGGAGGCCGGGCTTTGCTGCATCGCCCGGTAGAGTTTGTTCAATTCCGCTTCAATCTGCTTCCGTTCTGCCGAATTGTCCCATCGTTCTTGCTCTGCCAGACGTTGACGAAGATAGGCATTTTCAGCCTGCAAGTCTTCAATGGTATCTGTCTCACCTATCATCTTTTTCGGTTCTTTCTCCAAACTGGTTTCTTTCGCGCTATCCCTACACATATGAACGCAGGTATTTCACAAAATGAAGTGGATCGGACTGGCATTGGTCCACGGGACAGGCCTATTGTACTCCGGCAGGGTATGTTGTCAATTGTGGATTGGCTAGTATCTGTTTATATGGCTGTATTTTCATAATATCGAATCTTCAATTTCAAGGGTTTTTTCTTGACAAACAATAGAAACGTGTTATACTTAAGAAATGACTATATTGCAAATGTGACATCCCCATCGGGTTCAAAGTCCGAAGGGCACGTATTGTATTCAAGTTATGACAGGAGAGACAGAAAACTCGGTCGGGCCAGTAAAAGTCGAACGCAAGGAGCAGGGGGCTACGCGCCAGAGTATTCTCCAATACCTTCGTCGGCGGGGGCAGATGACCGCCATTGAACTCAGTGAATCGCTGGAGATTGGAGCTGTCGGTATTCGGCAACACCTCGCATTACTCGAACGCGATGGGTTGGTGGAGATAGCGGGTCTCCGCCGCAGTGTGGGGCGGCCCAGCCACCTCTATCAGCTTACACCCGAAGCTGAACGCTATTTTCCCAAAAGCTACGACACGTTTGCGGTAGAAGTTCTGAACATTGTCGCCGATACCTACGGAAAAGAAGCTGTGAACAGGATTTTCTCCCAACGACGAGAAAAAATCAAGAACTATTGCACAGCACGGATGCACGGAAAATCTCGTGCCGAAAAAGTTGCTGAATTGGCCAGTATCCTTGTTGAAATGGGGCATATGAGCGAATATGAGCAGGACAAAAATGGCTCATTCATCCTCATCGGACACAACTGCCCTCTCGATTGTATTGCCCGCTACTATCCTCAATGTTGCGTCCATGATAAGGAACTCTATCAAGAGCTTCTGGGCGTGCCCATCAAGCGCGAGACAAATATCGCCAGTGGCGACCTTTCCTGCCGATATGTCATTCCACCTGATGGCGAGGAACGTGCTGCATAGCGAGGCAACCGGAGCAACCAGCAAAAATCCCCTTGTCATGTCAGGAATCATACGATCATGACAATCATTGCTATCTGGCACGGAACTTGCAAGAAACAAGAAGTAAGCAGAACAACATCATGGTTGCCAAACCGAGATACCGCACGAGAGGGACAATGAGGTCCCTCTCAGTCCGTTCCAACTGGTAATCGGGTTGAGAATTGCGAGTAGCGAAGAATTTATGTGAATATGGTAAGGAAGGAGCACGAGAATGCCATTTACATTACCAGAACTTTCCTATGGCTACGATGCGTTGGAACCCCATATTGATAGGGAAACGATGAATATCCACCATACCAGACATCATGGCGGATATGTTTCAAAGCTAAATGCGGCTCTGGAAGGGCACCCGGACTGGGCATCGAAAGATATTGAGACGATCCTTGCAAACCTGAACGATGTCCCCGAAGGGGTGCGAACTGCGGTACGGAACAACGGTGGCGGACACGCCAACCATACGCTCTTCTGGACGATTATGAGTCCGAATGGGGGCGGCAAACCGTCGGGGTCGCTGGCACAGGCTATCAACAGCGAGTTCGGGAGCTTTGCCACGTTCAAGGAGCAGTTTGCATCAGCAGCAACAGGCCGGTTCGGGAGCGGTTGGGCCTGGCTGGTGGTAGACAACGGCAAACTCTCCATTATGAGTACCCCGAACCAGGATAGCCCCCTCTCGCAGGGGATGTCCCCCATTCTGGGGCTGGATGTGTGGGAACATGCCTATTATCTGAAGTATCAGAACCGACGGGCCGATTACATCTCCGCCTGGTGGGATGTTGTCAACTGGCCCGGTGTGACGGAGCTATACGGGCAGGTGAAGTAGAGACACATTCGCCAGCGTAGCGAATAAAATCACAGTAGAACGAACGATACGAACGATAAAAGAGCGGGCACAGCGAGATGTTCAGGCTTCTCACTGTGTCCTCGGTATTTCTGCGGCAAGATTGTCTTCAAACACACGCAACAATTCGTGGACTGCCGCCGTTGCAGGCATAGCTCCCGAAACAACGGCTTGCTCGATCTGAGGAACAACGCGCTGAACTTGCGGGTGCTGGTAGAACCGTGTCTTAATGTGTTCTTCGATCATTGTATACATCCAGTCGCGCATCTGCGATGTTCGCCTGGGTGCAAAAACTCCTGATGCGGTTGTGGTCTGGCGGAAGGTTTCGATAACACCCCAGATGTCGGCAATGCCCGCGCCCGTGAGCGAGGAGCAGGTGTAGGCACGGGTGCGCCAGCCATCAGTAGCGGGGGTGAGGTAGTGCAAAACACGATTGTACTCCTCCTTTTCTACCAATGCACGGGGCTTGTTTTCGCCATCAGCCTTGTTGATAACAATAGCATCGCACAGTTCCATAATGCCCTTCTTCAAACCCTGGAGTTCATCTCCCGCGCCGGTCAGCATCAGCAGCAAGAAGAAATCTACCATCGAGCGCACGGCGGTTTCGCCCTGCCCAACGCCAACCGTTTCAACGAGAATAACATCGAACCCGCCGGCTTCGCACACGAGCATTGTTTCGCGGCTTTTGCGTGTTACCCCTCCAGGTGTCCCCCCCGATGGTGAGGGGCGAATAAAGGCGTTAGAGTGGCGCGAGAGTTGCTCCATGCGCGTTTTGTCACCCAGAATGCTCCCACGGGTGATGCTGCTGCTGGGGTCAACGGCCAGCACTGCCACGCGGTGTCCCGCATTGCAGAGGAAGCTCCCGAAGGTTTCGATAAAGGTGCTCTTGCCTACGCCGGGCACGCCGGTAATCCCGATGCGAATAGATTGGCCGGTATGGGGGAGAAGATGTTGCAAAACCTCCTGGGCCATCTCAATATGGGCGGGAGAATTGCTCTCAATCAATGTGATGGCTTGTGCAAGGATGACGCGGTCTTTGCTCAAGACCCCCTCTACGTAGTCGGCAGCAGAAAGCTGGCGACGACTGGTTCGTCTGGTGCTTCGCATCGGTTTGCTGCGTTCGTATGGCATACCGTCGTGTCCTCCTTCCACTCCTTTGGTTATATGGGTAGCAAATGCACTCCCCCCTTCCTGCGGCACCCATTCTGGCTTTGCGTGTTCATCGTGCATGCTGATTTCGCTATCGTTTGTATTCAGACTCCATGCGCTATCGCGCACCCTGACGGAATGAAAACCGGGTATTTTCAAGTGAGTGAGTGAGTTTGCGGATTGCCTGTGGCTGGCGATGCTGTTTCTGCCTGGTTTCTCGTTTTGTTTTCCTCATACTACCACAGTCGGCAAGGAACGCCAAAATCCCTGGGAGCACATGGGAGCACAAGCGTCTCGCTTGCCCCGATGCGGGCGTAGCCCATCCCACTCCCTCCTCCCCACCAGAGGGAGGACAGGTGCGGGGGCTGAACGATTACGGTTTTATCGTATGCCTGAGATGTGCGCCCACCTCAATGTGTGCCCACCTCAATGTGCGCCCACCTCAATGTGTGCCCACATTGAGGTACTCCGATGGAACTACTCGGCAGCTAATTTATGCGGCTCAATTGCTCCGCACTCCGCTTTATCATCAGCAACACCAGCCCTGGCTTGGGGGTTGTAAAATTTTTGTTGAAAAACAGCAGCAAAAAGCGATCCTCTTTTACATTCGCGGTATACACATCGTAGTAAGAGCCTTCGTGAACGCTCAGGTGTGTTGTTTCAATGTTGCGGAGAAACGTTCCCACTTCGAGTGACCGCGCACAGCAGTTGGCCAGAATCTTTGCAACTGCGGCAATATGGATTTCGCGGTCTTCGCCATCCTGCCCTAGAATGCGTCCATCTTTGTCGGCATATACGGCAATGTGGGCCTGGGTCTGGCGGCGCAACTCTTCGAGGAAGGGCTGGAGAAAGGGCTGGATCACGTTGGTGTGGGGGCCCAGTCCTCCATGTACAGCATCTGGTTCTTTTTGTGAAGATGATGGTTGCGGATGACTATTTTCAATTTGTTGCGCCAGGGCACTGGCCCCAAGCATATCCGACACCACCGCACGCAAACTATCGGAGTCAATTGTGCTCTCGGCCACGCTGGCCCGAATAAGGCGGGCCGTCTTGAGTTGCGATTTTGTGACCCCCTGTTCACACAATAGCAGTAGCCGCATATCGGGAAAAAGGTCTTTTAGTTTGCTTGAGAGTTCCAGACCATCGTCGTGCTGGCTCAAAGCAACAATAACCAGATGAAACCGTTGTCTGGTTGCCTGGAGTTGGGCCGCGGCAACCGAACCGACGGTGACGATTTCATAAGAAATGCTTGCCGCGGGTGGACGAGAAGTTAATGTTTGAGCATATTTACTACGTTCGGTAGCGTTTTCACTGACGATCAATATACGGTACTGCATTGGACATCTTCATTGTGTTGTAATAATAAAAGATTGGCGAGAAATTATGGAATGATTATAGAAAATAACGAAGTTTTTCTCGTGATTCCCTAATTTAATAGTAGCATTGCCCCAAAACGTTGTCAAGCAATCGGCTTGTTGGCCAGGGAGTCCGGTGGCTTGTCAGGAGCAGGTATAATGAAAGGACTGGTTGTGTGTCTGGCAATCATCCGGGAGGAATCTCATTATGCGTTGTTCGCAACAGGGATGATGGGGCCATTTGAAGTATGGGAAGAGGGAGTGAGAAGAGAACCATGCAAAGAGGGTATTCGCTCATTGTGCTACTGCTGGCCTTTGTGCTGGCTCCGGTGCTGGTTGCGTGCGAAGGAAACGGTGAATTGCCTCCCGGCACAGGGGAACAACAGGTATGTGCCAGCTCCGAGGTGTTGTGCGTTGGTCTGGTGACGGATGTGGGAAGGATAGATGATCGGGGATTCAACCAGTCTGCCTGGGAGGGGGTTGTCCAGGCCAGAGCCGTTATTGGTGCACAGGTCAGCTATATTGAAACGGTAGACTCAAAGGATTATGCCGAAAACATTGAGTATTTTCTCCAGCAAGAATATGATATTATCGTCACGGTGGGGTTCTCGCTTGGCGACTCAACCCGCCAGATAGCTCTGGAGTATCCGGATACCTCGTTCATCGGGGTTGATCAGTATCAAGCCACGGTTATCCCGAATGTGGCGGGGTTGATTTTTGATGAGAGCAAGGCGGGGTTTCTGGCGGGTGCGTTGGCCGCGCAACTGAGCCAGAGCGGGACAATTGCCACGGTGTTGGGAACGGAGTTGGTCCCGCCGGTTGTGGCGTTCAAGGTGGGCTACGAGAATGGGGCCGCCTATATCAACCCCAATATCAGGCTCATCTCCACCTACCATCCGGGAACGTTGGAGCAGGCCTTTACCGACCCGGACTGGGGCGCGGCCACAACCCGTCAGGCAATAGGACAGGGGGCCGATGTTGTTTTTGGGGCGGGGGGGGCAACGGGGAATGGCGCATTGATAGATGCGGCCAGCACAGAAGGAGTGTATTGCATCGGGGTTGATACCGACCAGTGGGCCACGCTGCCCGAAGCCCACTCTTGCCTGGTTTCCAGTGCGGTCAAGCATATTACGCCGGGGGTGTATGAATTGATTGCGCTTGAGGTTGCCGGGCAGTTTCCCGCTGGAAACTATGTTGGGGATGTGGGGCTGGCCCCGTTTCACGATTTCGATGGGCAGATTTCGCAGGAAATACGGGAGACGCTGGCGACAATCGAAGCCGGCTTGCAGGATGGCTCCATTCAAACCGGGTATATTCCAGCCGGTCTGGAAACGGAGTAGAAGCGAGAAAGCCAGGTTCTAGCGGATGACTTCGAGCACCCGCCCGGTCCGCACATCCACGCGGTAGGTGATATTGCGCCAGCGCATGGTGAGAATGCCACGCTCAACGCGGAAGCGGGTGCGCACCAGGGCCAGCGTCCCCAGGACATAGGCCACGGGGGCCGCGAACAACCAGGGCAGCAGCCGGTAGGAGCAATCGTGCGGGGCGTTGTTGGCGCGGTTGTGGGGGGTACTGAGGTAGAGGAGCAGGCTGCTGAGCAGGAGCAGCAGGATAAAGATGAGACCCGGCAAGACCACGGTCATGTTGCCAACGAGTATTCCCCACACTACAACGCACGGCATCAGCACAATGGAGATTGCATAGGGCACGGAAGCAAAGAAGTAGAAGACATAGAGCCACTTGAGATAAATTTGTGAGAACTGGATCTGACGGATGAACCACTCGATGCTCTCGTGAATGCTCATATCGCAGTAGCTCTTGAGCGTGCAGCTTTTGACAAACCGCCGTTCGATGCGGTGCTGGTGGAGCGCGTGCATAATGGCGATGTCGTCCACAATTTCTGTGGCCAGCCGCTCATAGAGGTTGTAGCGGTCCATAATCGTTTTGCGGAGGGCCATGCTCCCCCCCCACAGCCCCTTGACGTGATCGGAGGAGAGTCCGGTGACGATAATTGCGCTGAACATGCCTGCAAAGTAGTTGCCCCATCGGAACTGCGGGGTGGTGGGGACGCGACGGAAAAAGCCGGTCGTTGCGCCAATGTTCGGGTTGCGAAAAGGGGCAACCATTTCTTGCAGCCAGGTTGAGTGGGGTTGAATATCGGCATCGGCAATGACAAACACCTCGGTTTCGCGTATGCACTCCATCCCCTTCAAGATATTGTAGGTTTTCTGGGCTGAGTGGGTGGCCAACCCCGCCACGCAGACCTGCACCTGGGCAAACCGCTGCTCCAGCCTGCGTAGCAGGGGAAAAGCGGGGTCCTCCTGGCTTTCCACACAAAACACAAACTGCATGGTGTTCTCATCATAGTCTTGCCGAATGATGCCAAGCAGGTTGTTTTCAAAGTCCGGGTCATCGTTGCCCTTGCAGGGCACGATAACCGCTACGGGGAATTGTGTTGTTGGTTTGTAGGGATGCGATGTTCGCAAGCGGATGAGATGGGCCAGCGACAACAAGAGCATTCCCCCAACCGGGATGAGTGCTCCCCAGAGTAGTATCAACATAGTATGCAGTCCTGTGCTCCTTCATTGTGGGCATTGTGGGCATTGTGAGTCGTCAAACGGGTGATCAGGTGTTGAACCTCAGATTTGAACTGTTGGCCTCTATCCCGATAGTCTACAAAGCGGGAAAAGCTGGCACTGGCCGGGCTGAGCAATACCACGTCGCCCGGACGTGCAGCCTGCCAGGCCTGCGCCACGGCTTCGGCCATATGCTCTGCCCAGACGTGGGGGGGGATGTAGCCCGGCCCCTGCTCCTCGACGGCCTGCCAGATGCGCTCGCCCGACGGGGGGAAGAGCACGAGGGCCCGCACCTGCCCGGCCCGAATGGTGCAGGCCAGGTTGTGGTAGTCCAGTCCCCGCTCATAGCCCCCGGCAATCAGTACCACGGGGGCGGGAGCCATACTCTCGATGGCAGCAATGGCAGCTTCAGGGACGGTTGAAAGCGAGTCATTGTAAAAGGCGACCTCTCCCACACTCCCGACGTATTCGAGACGGTGCTCCAGGGGAGAGAATGTTCGCACCGCTTCGGCTATCGTCTCTTCGTCTACGCCAATCTCTCGCGCCACAGCAACAGCCGCCAGCACATTTTGCAGGTTGAAGCGGCCAGGCAGCGGAACAGCGCGCATGGGCAGGATGGGATGGATGCCAGTTTCTTTTTGCCCGCTCTCGCGCCAGACGAGCCATTCGTCCGCTACCCCGTAGCAATAGTCCGGTTCGCTCTGTTGGTGGAGGTCGGAGCCGATACCAAAGCCAATACCCCGTGCGCGGCTCATCTGCGCGAGTTGCGTGGGAAGCGGGTAGTCGGCATTGTAGATAATCGTATCGCACTCCGATTGGTAGCGTGCGATATTGGTTTTGGCGGCAACATAGGCTTCAAAGCTGCCGTGGTAGCTCAGGTGCTCCGGCACGATATTCAGCACAACGGCAATGTGGGGACTCTGCTCCATATCGGCAAGCTGGTATGAGGAGAGTTCGGCAATCGCAATGGTTTTCGGCGACAGGCTCCTTTCTTCCAGGGCCGCCAGCGGGGGCACGCCGATATTCCCCACCATGTGCGGTTGCTGCCCGCCACGCTCCAGGATGGCATGGACAAGGGCTGTTGTGGTGCTCTTGCCTTTGGTTCCCGTAATACCCACCGTGCGGCCCGGCCAGAGCCAGAAGAAGAGGCGAGTATTGGAGAGCACCACCCCGCCCTGTTCACGCACCTGCCCAAACGGGGGAAGGTCGGGGGAGATGCCGGGCGAGCGAAACACCACCGAGCACTCGGAAATCTGCTCCAGGTAGCTTTCCCCGGCACGCAATGTTATGAGCGGGTCGGCCTGCACCAGCTCTCGCACCGATGGGGAGAGCTGGTCGGGGGGGGTGCGGTCGGCCAGCACAAGCGGGAGGCGCGGAAACCGATTTCGCAGAAATGTGCAGGTACTCACCCCTTCGCGGCCAAGCCCGACAATTGCTATCCGCTGGTTTGCCAGGTCGTCGAGCGTGGCAAAAGGCACAGGCGGCACAGTGCTATGCTCCTCCCATTTCGAGATCTCGACGGAGCCAGGTGGCCAGTTCGGGGGGAATGGCGTGTTGCTCGTTCCAGCTTGCGAGGAGCGCGGCGGCACGGTTTTCGAGATTGGTCTGGTGTTGCAAGAAACGCGACTCGATAATCCGTAGCAGTGGCGGGAGTGGTTGCCCGCGGTTGCGGACCTGCTGGACACAGAGCGCAAACGCAACCAGGCTCTCCTCGCGGGTGCCCACACACTCAAAGGGTTTCTGACCCGCCGGGTCGAGAAACTGGAAGGCCAGGGGGGCCAGTTCCTCGTGGGCAAAGAGATCGTCGGAGAAAATCGCCTGCATATCGGAAGGGGGAAGAAAAGGGAAGAGTGCGGTATAGACAAACAGACACTTGGGGCACTGGCCGCACCAGCTATTGGTTTTGAGTCCGCGGTTGCAGCTTCGGAAAACGGGATGATAGTCATTGTGGCGCGAAAAGATGCGCGTGATTTGTAGCTCGTAGAGTGGGCGCAAAAACGAGAAAAACTCAAGCGTGGGGGAGAGATAGGCTGCGGCATAGGCCCGGAACCGCTGCTCGAAATCGAACGTTTTGGAATACTGATGATTGATCTCGTGTCCGTAGCGAATGGTGTTGCCCTCGTTGGAGCTGCGCTCGTAGGAGACGGCCACGCGCCCATAGCCAAACAGGAGCGCACAGGCTGCGCTGACAAAGGAAATGAGCGATGAGAAAGGCGTATGCCCATTGAGATAGCCCCGCTCGTTGAGCCGTAGCAGGGCGGGGTCTATGGTACGCGAGACAATGAGCGGGGACTGACAACCGGCCACGTCTACAATATCTCGTGCAGCCTGCATCGGGTTGAGGAGCAGGCACCCGATGGCTGGCGCGTGCTTTCGCAGCGTCTCAATGGTGACAATAGAGTCCTTGCCCCCACCGATGGGCACAAGCACCCGGCCGGTGTTCAACCTGCGCTCATCACGACCAAGCAGCGGTCCCGGTGGATGACTGGCTCCAGGGGACAGAGGGATAGGGTGAGCGGCATGGGGGGGCGTGGCTGAATGGATAGTGACAAAATCTGGCTTTGTGAAATCAATGTCGTTGACCGCATAAAACTCGGTCATCCCATTCAGAAGCAAGTTTTGCCACCAGTCGCGCTGCCACGCATCAAGCGGGCCGGCCTCAATGAGGATCTCCGGGGCACAGGTGGTTTTCCAGTAGCTAGGGATTTCTGCCAGACCGAGGTGGAACGCAAGATTATTGAGCACCGCGAGAGGGATTGCGTCGGCTGCTGGCTGGCCATCCGAGACAACAGTTTCCCGCCAGGGAATACGGATTTCGGGCGTAAAGACAATGTCTGGATCAATGGTAAAGGTAAACCGTATCAAGAGTGTATTGTCTACCTGCATCATCGTATAGCGTCGGTAGATGAAACGACGATGCCGCGCCCGGAGCTGTTCAAATTTCATATGCGTTCAACAACTGTTTCATAACCGTCTCTCCAACGAGGTAGCCATCTCCTGCGCCAAGCGTAATCAAGACATCGTCCACGCACAGCCGTGCCCGCACCGCCTCGACCGCCGCATCTATGCTGCCCACGTAGGACACGTCGCGGTGAAACTGGGCGATCTGTTGAACAAGCTGGTTTGCCAGGTCGTCCGGGCTTACATCGTCGGGGAAAACTTCGCGGGCCGCGTAGATAGCCCCGACCAGCACCACATCGGCATCGGCAAACGCTTCGCCCCACTGTTGCAGGAGGGCGCAGGTGCGGCTATAGGTATGGGGCTGGAGGTAGGCTACAATGCGCCGCGTTCCGTAGCGTTGGCGGAGGGCGGCCAGGGTTGCGCGGACTTCCGTCGGGTGGTGCGCATAATCATCAATAACCGTGATACCGACGGCTTCTCCCTTTGTCTCCAGGCGGCGTGCTGTTCCGCGGAAGGTGTGCAAGGTCTCACCCACTGTTGCCATATCCAGCCCGAGCAGGTCGGCAACGGCAAAAACGGCAAGCCCGTTTCGGATATTGTGTAGCCCCGCACTGGCCAGCCGATAGTCGCCATAGAGCATCTGTTCTCCCTTGTAGACGGTGTAGGGAAAGCCACCCGTCGGGTGCGCGGGCACAGCGCGGTAGTCGTTGGTTTCGTCCAGACCATAGGTCAATGTGCGTGGCGAAGCGGCTCCGAGCAGGGTCGGCACGGTTCCCTGCCCACGGTCTCCGCAAATAAGCACAACATCGGTTGTCTGCCCGGCAAAGCGGACAAAGGCCTGCCGATAGGTGACAGCGTCGGGGTAGATGTCGGGGTGGTCCCAGTCAATGTTGGTGACAATGGCAATGGACGGATACAGGGAAAGAAATGCATGGTCATATTCATCAGCTTCAATGACCATCGGGGAGGCGGGGTCGCCCCACTGTGCGCTCATCTCCAGGTCGAGGGGATCGCTCCCCACGAGAAAGCCGGGGTTGAGGCCTGCCTGGCTCAGTACCAGTGCAATCATCGCCGTTGTGGTTGTCTTGCCATGTGAGCCAGCCACGGCAATGATTGATCGTTGCTGCGACCATTCGCGCCACAAATCCGTTCTCTTGAGCAGCGGGATACCGGCCTCTTGCGCCGCGGCAACCTCCGGATGGCCGGGGCGCACGGCCGATGTCACCAGGAGCGCATCGGCCCCCGCGACATAGTCGGGGTGATGACCCTGATAGGTTGTCACCCCGCGAATGTTCAGGGCCGCCGTTTGTCTGTTTGTGGCCAGGTCCGAGCCGCTCACACGGTGCCCCTGATCAAGAAGCACATGGGCGAGCGCACTCATCCCCGCGCCACCAATACCCACAATATGATAATGCATAGGCTGCGAATAGATGCCCGTATGAACAGGACCGCTTCAGCGAGAAGGTTAGCGCATTGTACCATAGCCCCCCCCTCTTCTCAAGCACAGAGAACATGGGACCTGTTCAGAATCAGGGGGATTGCTGCTGGGAGCCCGGGCATCTTGCCCGCCCGGATGCAAGCGAGACGCTTGCGCTCCCAGAGGTTCACCCCTCAGATGTGAACAGTCACCGAACATGGTATCATAGACTCTGCGTGTACCGTTCATGCACAGGCGATAAGGGTTTCCCTTTCGCTCATTCTCATGGCTAGTATTCTAAACGGACTTCTCGTTTCCGGCAATGTGAGAGAGGAGATCGTAGTATGACATTGATACAGCTTGTTGACCTGCATAAGACATTTCAGGTTCAGCAGGAGCCAGTGCAGGTGCTTGATGGCCTGAGCTTTACCGTTGAGGCGGGCGAATTTGTCTGCATCATCGGGCCGAGCGGTTGTGGCAAGAGTACGCTATTTAATCTGCTGGCGGGACTTGAGCAGCCGGACCGCGGGCGTGTCTGGATTGATGGGGCCGATGTGACAGGGCAGCGAGGGCTTGTTTCCTATATGCCGCAACGAGATGCGCTACTCCCCTGGCGTAGCGTGGTTGAAAACGCCGTGCTGCCAGCCATTGTGCGGGGGGACGATGTAGCCACGGCACGCCACGAAGCGCGGCAGTTGCTCGGAGTTTTCGGGCTGGAGGGGTTTGGCGACACGCGGCCCGACGCGCTCTCCGGGGGGATGAAGCAGCGGGCCGCGCTTCTGCGGACTGTCCTCTGGAATCGTCCTATTATGCTGCTTGATGAGCCGTTCGGGGCCCTCGATGCGCTGACCCGCACCCAGATGCAGCAATGGCTCCTGGGCCTCTGGGACCGTCTGGAGCGCACCATCGTGTTTATTACCCACGATGTCGAAGAGGCTCTCTTGCTGGCCGACCGCGTGGTTGTGATGACCTCGCGTCCGGGGCGTATTGCGCTACACCTGCAAGTTCCGCTCCCGCGTCCGCGTGAGATTTCTGTTGTCGCTACCCCCGAATTTGCCCGACTCAAGGCGCAATTGCTCAGGTCGCTTGGGGCGATGGCAGCGTAGGCTCTGCGAGTTCTGCTGGCTCCGATGCTGGTTGTGCCTGCTCTGGCTTTGCTGCTGCTCGCTCCGGCTCTGACGGCTCTGCCACCTGCTCTGGCTCTGCCGGCGGTTCCTGGGGCTTTGGCGGTTCTGGGGGACTGTTGCGCCGCGCCACCACAATCTGATCTGCGCAGAAGATAGTATCGAGATTGTACTGGCGCAGGAACTGCTCAATCTTGCGCTCGTGATGGAAGATGGGATCGAAGGGAAACCACATCGGTGCAATCATATAGCGGTAAGTTTCGCAGATGGTAAACCCGGCCTCAACCAGCATGGCTTTCAACGCGGGCAGCGGCAACATGTGCTTGTGCCGGTGCCCGTGGTGTAGCCCGATGGCAGAAAAGAGCTTCTCATGGATGGGGTTGGGAGTCGTTAGCAGCAGCAACCCGCCGGGGCGCAGCACGCGGGCGCACTCGCGGAGCATGGCCGCCGCATTCCCCACATGCTCAATCGTTGACGTGCTGAATACAATATCAATGCGCCCGCTCCGCACCGGTAGCTCTCGCGCATCGCCCTGTGTGGCAAATGCTTCATGGTCGCGGGGGGTTGTTCGCAACAGGTCGAGGCTCAGGTCCACCCCCAGGAAGAAGCGGGCCGCGATGCGGTGGCGGAGCATGTGCTGCATCATTCCATCCGCCGCGCCCACATCCAGAACCAGTAAGATAGGATCGCGGTTGTTCCTCCGTAGTGCGGTAGAAATCTCCTTTGCCCGCCGGTTCATGCGGTAGATGGCCCGCGGGTCGGTGCGCCGCCGATAGTGATAGGCTATTCCAAAAACCTCTGGTCCGGAGACTTCTGGCGTGTCTGTCTGATCTGGTATCATCATTCCCTGTCTCTCCCCGACCGTCCTACAGGTTCTACACAGGTTCTACGGGTTTAGCGAGACGACCTCGCTGGTTTCCATAAAGACAACGCGCTCGCCAATGTTTGTTGTTCGGTCTGCCACGCGCTCCAATATGTGGGCCACGTTGATCAAGTCGAGCACTGGCTCAAAGTGCTGCGGGCTGGTGCGAGCAACCTCAATGAGTTCTTCGCGCAACCTTGCTTCCAGTTCATCAGCTTGCTTGTCGTATGCTGCCAGGCTATGGGCAATTTCGCTGTCCTGGTGAAGAAACGATTCCAGGCTCAGGTTGAGCATCTTCTGCGCTATTTCCGACATCTCCGCGATGCGGGAGAGCGCGGAGATCTCCAGCGGAGACGAGGTTTTCTTCACCACACGGGCAATGTGCCGTGCATAGTCGCCAATGCGCTCCAGCTCAGAAGCGATGGCAAAGACACTCCCCACCAGGCGGAGATCGCTGGCGACCGGCTGCTGGGTGGCAATCAGACGGATAACCGACTCTTCAATCTCCTTCTGGGCTTTGTCAATCTCTTTGTCGCCATCTATCACCTGGGCAGCAACCGTGGTATTCCAGACTTCGATACTCCGGATTGAGAGCTTCAGGGCTTGCTCAACAAGGCTGCCCATATGCAACAGTTCATCGCGCAGCAGGCCAAGCTGCTGGATATAGTGTTCACGGACGGGAGTCATCAGAACCTTCTCCTTTCTTTTCCTGTACTTCTCTTCCGATATTTCGTAGCCTCAGGTCCCCCCACCTGTCCTTCCCCCAGCGGGGGGGAGCGATTGGGAGGGGGGATGGCTTGCCCGCATCGGGGCAAGCGAGATGCTTGCGCTCACAGGGATCAGGAATTGCCCAAACACCGTGAACGGTTCCGATATTTCTCTTCTTTGCAATTATAGTACCATGCTTTTGTGCAATGACTATTCATCCGTTCCCTCGTCTTCTGTGGATTCGGCTTCTTTTGCCCCCACCAGATTGAGGAAAGCCTCGACAATATGCGGATCAAACGCTTTCCCCGATTGGTTGCGGATATGGGCGTAGACTTTTTCGGGGGGACAGCCCTTGCGATAGGGGCGGTCGGAGCAGAGCGCGTCCCACACATCAACCACCGAGAAGATACGGGCCGCGAGCGGAATTTCGGTTCCCCTCAGCCCGCGAGGGTAGCCGGTGCCGTCCCATTTTTCGTGGTGGCAGTAGGGAACATCGAGGGCCGGGCGAAGAAAGGGTATCCCAAAGAGCATATTGTGGGCATAGGTCGGGTGCCGCTGCATAATCTCCCGTTCTTCCGGGGTGAGCGGGCCGGGCTTGAGCAAGATGCTGTCGGGAATGCCCATCTTGCCAATGTCGTGGAGCAGGGCCCCGCGGCGCAGGTGTATCAGCTCGGTCTCGGTGCAGCCAATGGCGCGGGCCAGCATCATGGTCATCTCGGTGACGCGGCGCGAATGCCCCTGCGTTTCCGCATCGCGCAGTTCCAGCG
The DNA here is from genome assembly GCA_034436975.1 of Chloroflexaceae bacterium. GTDB lineage: Bacteria > Chloroflexota > Chloroflexia > Chloroflexales > Chloroflexaceae > JAAUSY01. The sequence continues at coordinate 6,875 of DAOTUE010000024.1, read as the reverse complement.
CGTGGGCCCACCCCTGGATGGTGTCGTCGTAGGCTTTGATGATCTCTTCTTTTGAGGCTTTGAGGCTATCCACAAGTTCGGTGTTGTCTATCACCACGGCGGCGTGGCCGGCGAGCGTTTCGAGAAAATTACTCCACTCCCAGTTGAAGGAGATAGGCGAACGATGGAATACTTCCAATACCCCTTTAATATGTCCTTTACTGATAAGGGGAACTCCACAGTAGGACACAAATTCCTCGCGTTGAAAGAGTGAGGTACGAATGCAGGAGGAATTATCATTCAAAATATCGGGAACAATAATCGGGTGGCGTTCCAACGCAGCGCGGCCCGCGTAGCCCTCGCCCATCCGCATGTGGCACCAGGTGATGGCCGTGGAGCGGAAGCCCTGTCCGGCTGCATACTCAAGAATGTCTTTTGCCGAGTTGTAGAGCAGCACCACCGCAGCATCAATATCCAGAAGCCGGGTGACATGGTTGACCAGGATGGACAGAGCCATAGACTGATCGTAGCTGGAACTGATGACCATCTGGATGCGGCGCAGCTCCGACAACCGCTCGATCTGACGTTGGAACCGCTGCTCCGTCTGCCGACGCTCGGTTACATCGAGGCCCGTTGCGATGACGTATTCAACCTGGCTCTTCTCATTAAACATAATTGTATTCGACCATGCAATACGCCGCCGTTCCCCGCTTTTTGTTATCCAGTCTCCCTCATAATGATTGGGCATCCCCACATCGGTCAGGCGATGAAACACGCGCTGGACGGCAATCCGTTCTTCCGGGGGGATCAACCTGTCCCAGACAAACGTTGCGCGCATCTCCGCTTCTGTATAGCCGCTGAGATTCTCGCAGGCCTGGTTGAACCGCACAACATACCCCTCGCTATCAAGCACCACGACCAGGGCCCGCTCCACTTTCAAAATAGTTTCGGTAAAGTCGCGTTCTCGTTTGAGGGCCTTTTCTGTCTCTTGCTGCTTCGTGACATCGGAAAGCGTTATCAGTCCACATTCTTCGGTGCCCAGAACAACGAGGTTTCCTCGTGACTGCAAGATCCGTTCGCTCCCGGCAGGATAGTCGTTTTCCTCAGGCAAACGGAGTATGACTATCCCTGGTTTTGTCGTATGGTAGGTCTGGAGATCCTGGAGCATCCGCTCCCAGATCTCCGTGTTGCGGACCATCGGTAGCTCAGCGAGATGAAGCCCGACAATCTTCTCACGGGGGTATTCGATCAGGCTGAGCATATGCTCGTTGACATCCAGAATGGTCCCATCGCTCAGCCTGCATATCATCATCGGGAGCGGGATAGTCTGAAAAACATTCTGATAATCCTGTTCTTCTATGGTTTTCTTCTTTTTTTGTTGTCGAGAGGAAGAATTTGACAGCTGCTCTCGTTCCAATGCACCACGAGCGTTGCCGGGTTGCTCTGGTTGGAAATGTCGGTCCTGTTTGTCGTCATTCATTGAATTGATATTTTCTAGGTGTCTTGCCCTCATACTTCGTTACAGGCAATGGGCCAACAACCTTTTGAGAACTATTCTCAAAGGCATAGCCAGATAGCTGGACTTTAGATTTTTTACTGCTAGTGTTGGTATTCTCTATTTACCATGATACCGGAAGACGACTACTTTTAGAAGGGGGAAAGCGGGTAGAGAAACCGTTAAGAAGGAGAGGAGAAGCCCCCCCCTCTCCCAGCGGGAGAGGGGGGGCGCACGCGGCGGGGGTGGATGGAATTGTCCGAGTTTATCGTGATGGCTCTATCAGGGCGACGATGGTTCGTCGTTTTGTTCGTTGTTGTCGCTCCCAATTGCCTTGAGCTGGGTACTGGCTTTCACCATAATATCGCCGTGGAGGGAAGACGTTCCGTTTTCCATGACTGCACGGAACTGTTCTCGCGCCTCATCCACTCTCCCGCGGCTGAGCAGCAGCATCCCATATTCATAGGATGCTTCAACTTCAGTCGGGTCAAGGCTGATGGCTTTCTGGTAGTCAGCTTCGGCATTTTCCAATTGTCCAGCGTCGGCATAGAGCCGCGCTCGCAAAGCGTAGGCACGGGCGTTGTCGGGCTGGAGTTCGATAACGCGGTTCAGATCAGTGAGGGCCTGGTCAAGGTTTCTGCTTCCATAGATTGTCGCTCGTTGGAGCAAGGCTTCCACATTATCAGGTTGTCGTTCCAGAACAAAGGCGAGATCGTCCAACCCGCCCTGAACATTGCCAGTACGGTAGAAAAGGTTGCCCCGCGAGAGACGTGCATCGAGATTTTCCGGGTCATAATAGAGTACCCAGGCCAGGTCTCTTCGGGCTTTCTCAAAATCTCGTTGGAGGAGGTAGGCTTTGCCGCGGGCCGCAAACAGGCGGAGGTCGGGGTTGCCCCCTTCCTCGCTCGCAATTGCTGCGTTGAGCAGGTTGAGTGCCTGTCGTATCGTGTCGCGGTTTCTGGTTTCCAGGAGCTTTTCGGCTTCGGTGATGATTTCGTCCGTCGTTTTGCCTTCGATGTCCACCGGCTCAGGGTAGGGATTATTTGCGCTGGCCTGTGGCTCCCGCACCACCGGTGGTGGGTAGGGAGCAGGCCCTTCGCCAGGGGTGGGGGGGGGGGGTGTTAGATCTGTCGAGGGCGACGCGGTTGTTTCTTGTGCCGCGGGCATCGTGGGGGCGGGCCCCCCCCCCCGCAGCTGGCCAGCATGACGATAACGAGCAAAGCAGATACAACCGACCATCTATACTGTCGGGTGTTTTTCATAAAACTACTCCTTCCTGACATTGGTTTCCTTATTGAGTGTTTGACCCTGCGTTCTTGTCGTCTGTTGCCAGCGTTGGACAAGAAACGCAATACTTACATTGAACAGATCGAGCACAACAGTAATCAGCCGAAAGACCGCGAACATTGCAACAAAATGGGAGATAGAAAGCGATGATTGAAATACTGCCAACAAAGCCAGGTTGGTCAGCCCAAAATCTGATGGCAACCAGAAAAGCAAACAGGCAACACAAACAGCTAGACTCCACGCGGCAATGCAAACAGGCAGCAAAGCGAGAGGAATATCCAGCACAATCTTGGCACAAAAGAAAATGAGCATTCCTCCGCTCAGCAGGATCAGCGCATTGAGCAGAACGAAGAGCAAAATCGGCTTCCAGGTAATGGTGGGTATCGCGTCCTGCGAAACGGTATCGGTGCCCCGGCTTGCTGCAACGATGAGCTGACGAAAGATGGTGGGGTGGAGCGCAAATGCGGCCAGGAGACTGGCAATAACAGCCCCATAGATAATCCACGATTGCCCCATTGACACCCCGAAGAGAGCAACAAGCGAGAAGAGCAACATTCCTGCAACGGCATAGAGAAGGCTGAAGGCTACAAAAACCAGCCCCGTTGTCTTGTATGCCGTGCCTCGCTTTTTGTAGCCGTAGATGAGGGATGCCAGGTAGAGATAGGGGATAGGAAAGTTGCGATACGCGGACATGATAGCATACATGACATAGTTATCAAACAGGCGATGCTGTTCGCCAAATGTTTGGAGCAGCAGGTGCCAGCTTGCAACAGCAAGCCCGAACCCGACAGCATAGAGCAGAGCTGTGGGGAGGAGATAGAATGGTTCCAGGTGTATTGCAGCGTAGAGAACGTGCCGTTGTTGATAGGCCAGCGCAAGCAACACCCCGATAACAACCGCCCCACTGATGCGGGCCAGTATTCCCACGCCCTGCCGGGCCCACGCGGGAGGGAGCTTCAGTTTGAGCCGCAGCGTATGAAACAGGTTTGAGAGATACACTCGTCGCAGATACATAGGGTTTTATCCGGGAGCGACCCGAAAAATTAAAGGGTCATCGTGGCGGGCCAGCAAAATATGTCGCCACGTCGGGTGGCTCACACAGTTTACTCCCTGCCAGGCGAACCAGAGCACGACACTGGCTATATCAATTGAAATACAGGCATCGGCATCTATTTCATGATACGTTTCGTAGTTGGGCAGCAACAGGCGGTAAGCGAGGTCGGGGCACGGCCCGCGCAACAGTTGAAACGCCCGCATACTATAGAGAAAGGGCCAGTTTAGCAGTTTTCGTGGATAGACCGACCCGCGCAAGATCGTTGCAGCCAGCGGGTTTTTCCTGTTTAGCGTGTGCCATTTGCCCTTGTGGTAGCCCCTGGGGGCCCAATCGGGAACAGCCCACGCCACGCAGAGGAAGAGATAGCCCCCAGGCTTTGTCACCCGCACCATTTCTCCCAACATTGCTTCTGGCACAATGACATGCTCCAGGGTCCAGATACTCCAGGCAATATCGAAGACATTGTCGGCAAAGGGAAGCTGCATAGCCGAAGCTGCGCAAAAGGGCTGCGAGACAAAACGGGACGCACTGGCGGCCAGGTCAACGCCAACATACCGCTCCAGCGCATGTTGCAACACCCCGCCCCCGCTCCCAACTTCTAGCCCGCGAGGGCGGGGCGTGCCTAACGAGTTGATGAGGGTATGCAGCGTGTGGACATAGCGGCTCCACAGCCTGTTGCCAGTGTATGGCACCGGGTCGTGCCGTGCATACCATTCCTGGTAGTAGGTTCTTGTTCTCCTGGTCCTCTGCTCCATGTCATTCGGTAAGCCAGCCGTCAACCTAGTTGTCAATCTGGACTTCTAGCCCCCCCGTGATATTTGCCGTGGTGTTGTAGAAAAGTGCCGTGAGAAAACCCAGTATTCCCCCCAGGATAAGGCTGGCAAGGCTTCCGCCAATCAGGGCGACTATCCAGATGATAAGCATCATACCACCACCGATTCCAAGATCTCCCAACCCACTTCCTCCTCCGCTGATCGCACCAAGTGCCCCCAGAAGGAGAATGAGGAGTTGAAAGATCAGGATGATAATCATGTAGAGAATGAACATCAGCGTTTGCAGAATGGCTCCGACCTTGAACGCTGAGGCGAGCGAAATTTTCCGTATTGTTTGCATTTGTCCCCTCCGTATAACTCAGAGACTGTAGTATGAAGCCCTTATATCCCACCGCTAAAGCAGGATGGCACTCCATACTGTTTTCATAAATCCGCCGCCGACAATGAAACACCCATCAACCAGAAATCAATCAAAATGACATCGGCCTGCAAGGTACTATTGTAGCACAGGTTCGGCAAAGTGACACAATACCCTGATACCGAGAGGGTTCAGGGAGCGGGAATCTTGCCCAATGCTGCTAAGCATTGGCCAGCGTTGACCCTATCCCGCATAGGAATGCAGTTTCTCCGCAAACTACTTGCCCGTTTTCCGATCATTGGGCAGGGCAATCGCATCTAAATATAGTATCATCTGGACTAAATGTGATTGCCGTAACAGCACCCTCATGACCTCGCAGCGTAATATATTCAGTACCGGTAGCTACATCCCACAGAACTATAGTATGGTCATCACTACCTGATGCGAGAATAGTCTCATCTGGACTAAAGGATAAGTAAGCGTTCAGTCCCCCCCCCCCCAATCCATCCCCCAGTGGGGGGAGGCCAGGTGGGAAGCCTGAACGATTACATCATAGCAACAACGAAGCGCGAACCTGTGCTATCATACGCATAGTGAACGGTACTTCCAGAAACAGGAAGGGAAAACGGCTATGATACCACTTGAACGCGGGATCGAATTTCAGTTTATTGGTCTCCTCATGCTGCTTGCAATTGGAGCCTGGTACTGGGCCATGCAGCAGGTTGTGGGGTGGCGCGACCGCACGTTTCCGCCCGCCCCACCCAAATCCCCTTCCCGCCCCACGCCGCCGAAACAGAGTGCAACGCTGGACTGGGCCGGGCGGGCCCTCGCCAACCCGCCGGAGGATCTGCCCGCCACCATTGTCTATTGCATTCAGCGGTGGGGCAATGTGCCGCTGCTCTTTCCGCCTGGCTGGTACCGTGATAACAGCGGCAAACCTGATTGCGCCGCTGTTTCGTTCCTCAATGGCACCTACCACATCCTCATCAGTGGGCAATCGCGCATTGGCAAGGACAATCTGGCAACCCAGATCATGCTCTCGCTGGCGTTGTGCGCCCCCCCGGAGCAGGTGCAGTTGCCCGCCACGCTATCCGAAGCAGACGAGGGAGCCAGACCCCGCGAATCCGCCCGAATCGGGGGGTGATGAAAGTCGAAGCGGTAGCAGTGTAGCAGTCAGCGCAGGGGAACGGGAGTCAATCCTCGCGGTGTGGGAGCGGTTGCATACCAATGGAAACCCGCCGAGTCGCCGTGCTGTCTGCCGCGAGGTGTTCGGCGGGGCCACGGGCGGCTCGGCCTATCGCAAGGTGCAAGCAGTGCTGGACGCGGTACTGGATGATGTGGGGGAGTGAACCCGCCCCCTGACGGAACGTAATACGAGGAGAAAAGAAATGATGCGATTTTTCAACACAGCGGGGCCGTGCAATCCCGAACGCCACTATATGCTCTCTGCGATGGCGCGGCTCCCGCAGGTGCGATCCCTGATTGACAAGCAGCTCTACTTCGTGTTGCACGCGCCGCGACAGACAGGCAAGACAACCGCCCTGCTCTCGCTGGCGCAGGAGCTGACGGCTGAAGGGACCTATACCGCCGTGCTTGTCTCGATGGAAGCGGGGGCACCCTATGGAGATGACCCAGGGGCCGCTGAGGATGCCATCCTGGAAAGTTGGACAGGCTCCACAACGATGGATCTTCCTTCTGACCTTCGTCCTCCCACCTGGCCTGATGCAGCCCCAGGAGGACGTATCGGAGCAGCACTGCGAACCTGGTGCAGAGCCGCATCCCGCCCGCTTGTATTGTTTCTCGACGAAATAGATGCACTCTGCGACGATGCGCTCATTTCCGTGCTGCGCCAACTTCGAGATGGTTATCGTCTGCGACCTGCGGGTTTTCCCTGGTCGCTCGCGCTCATTGGCCTGCGCGATGTGCGTG
>DAOTUE010000023.1:0-2490 GCA_034436975.1 Chloroflexaceae bacterium | reverse complement strand
CATTCCTGTGCTTCTCCCCTACAATAGACTCGCTCCTATCATACCATATATGCGTGCGCTGGAGTGTTTGTCAGGTTGCTCTCGTGCAGTATGAGTTTCTCACCACTCGCATAATGGGGTATAATCATGCCTGGATGGGAGAGAGAAGACGCAAGGCAAATGAGGTACGTACTGCCGAAGCGTGGATGGTCCTGCGTGAGCAGGTGTATGGGAAAAAAGAAAACGATATGAATGATATATACGCTCAATATGAGGATGGGCTAGAGAAGTTGCTATCCAGGATAGGGCGCGATCATCCACGCTATATGGAAGTCCTTACTCTTCTAGCACGCTTGCAAGAAAACATCAATCGTGCGCAGAGGTATGGCGATAGCGAAAACATCAGGACAGACCGATCATACGTCATTGCTCGGCTCAATGTTATTGCTCTTGAGGAATTGGGAATAACATTTTCTGAGCTGTCTTTTGCGCACGGCGACAAAACTGACGCATCGAAGTCCCAGGGCTTCATCAACCGTCCGACAGGTCCCGTAAAGCAGCAATTCCCAACGCGCATATTTCTCAGCTACGCAAAAGAGGATGAACAACAGGTCAAAGAAATCTATCAGCGTCTGGCCGATGCGGGATTTGCGCCCTGGATGGAATCTGAGGACTATCTGCCCGGCGAGCGTCGGGAGGAAGCAATAAAACGAGCCATCAATCGCTCCGATTTTATCCTTGTGTGTGTTTCGGGCCACACGGCAAGTGGGAAAAGCCTGCTTCAGCGGGAGCACAGCGAGATCCTGGAAAATTGGCGGAAACATCGGGACCGGGACATCTACCTTATTCCTGTACGACTCGAAGCCTGCGAACTGCCAGAGATTTTCGCCCATATCGAGTCGGTTGACCTGTTTGACAATGGGACGTTGAACGAGAACGAGTGGAACCGACTGGTCAAAGCTATTCGCGTCGAGATGGAACGGGTGCAAAAAAAGCAGGCTTCTTCTAAAAAACCGCCACCATTCGTGTCTGGAGGAGCCGAATCATCTTCTGCTTCGTCTGGCAAAGCCTGGCTCCTGGCCTTCGCCTTCGGTCTGATGTTTGCAGGAACGTTGACGCTTGTCCTTGCGATCTTCCTTCCAAGTTTCGGAATGGGAGTGTATGCAGGAGTGCTCTACTTGTTTGCAATGTTCATTCTCTGGCGGGTCTCAAAGATGTAGGAGAGACAACATGGAAGAACCTGTATCACCGGAACCTGTGCGGGTCAGGCTAGAGGAACCGCTGCAAATTCAGTCAACCGACCGGTTCCGGGTCGAAATCGTCTCACCACACCCGGAGAACCAGGAACAACCAGCAGCAGGGGCAACAGGAAGGGCAAAAGGATTTCGCCTGCCACTCTGGATTATCCACCTCTCGCGTCTGTGGTGGTTGCGGGCAATCAGTACGTCGGCGGCGTTGTTCATCTTGATTGTTGTTGCCTGGGGATGGTACTATCTCACTGCAACCAGCGAGTATGCAGGTCACTTTGCCGATGGGTCGTTTACGGTCACGTACCCTGCATACCTGGCTATTGATGATCCAGGGGAGATGGAAGTGACGGTAACAATAAGCAACACTCGTCTTGCCCATAGTCGGCCGGTCAGTGTCGTGTTCTTGCTTGTACCGCTTGACCAGGTCCAGATCAGGACAGACCCCGAACAAAGTAACCGTGTTGACTTTGGAACAATGGGAAATGGCGAAATCAAGACCCGGCGAGTATCATTCATTCCTGCAAAAGTGGAGCGGGGGAACACCATCCCACTCTCTTTTCTGGTTGCTGTAGGGGATGGAAATCCTGAATATGCGGGAAAACCTATCCATGTCAAGCTAATTTCGCTCTTTCCTGCATTCAAGACGATATTTGCGTCCTTTGCCGGGCTACTCATAGCCTTCATACCGTTCCTGCTCACTCCCTTCCTTACTGCCATGTTCGAGACGATGGGTTCCGAAGCTATCAAAAGAATCACGCCTGAAGAATAACCTGGATACTATATGAAATATCACCTTCTCATAGTTCTCGTTCTCTTCACCCTGCTCACAGTGAGCCTCAGCGGGTGCCGCCTCTTCCCCGCTCCGGCCAGCAACAACGGCAACACGCCCGGCCAGGGCGGCCCCGTCGTGCGCGGGGAGACGCTGCCGGGCCGTCTGCTCTTTGTGCAGCAGGGAGTCATCTGGCAATGGAAAGGGGGCGAGGGCCGCCCGCTCCTGGGCAAAGGCGTAGAGCGACAACCAGACTGGTCGCCCGACGGCACGAAGATAACCTACGTTGAGCATGGCGAGAGCTACACCGATGTTATGATAGCCAATGCGCAGGGCGACCACCTGGCCCAGTTGACTTACAATGGTTCGGAGCACCAGCTCCAGAGTATGGAGCGTATCCACGATACGATGTGGGCATTCTACCCGACCTGGATGCCCGACGGTTCACGCATCACGGTTGCCTCGCAGTATGGGCCGCCCTACGGTTCGCCC
>DAOTUE010000022.1:0-17394 GCA_034436975.1 Chloroflexaceae bacterium | reverse complement strand
CCAAAGATGGGAAAAGAGAGCCCAACATGTATTCTCCTCATGCTCATCGTCTACCAAGGGCTTCCCAGAGACGAATGCGATGAGATTTTAACTTCACGTCGCTTTTTACACGAAGGTTTTTACACCCCGCTATCGGTGATCAATTCCGTTGCTTGCATCTGGCGTAACTGATGCAAGGTACAGACCATCCCGACGTGCCGACAGTAGTGTTGCCAGTGCTCCTGGATCGACACGATGAAAACGTGTGTCCCCTGGTGACAGCTACCGTAGGTTTGCCCCTAGCAAATCGTTAAAGACGCAGTTGGCAGCATCGGTCAGCAATAAGGCTTGTTGCTCCTGCACAATGCGCTGTTTTTCTTCCATGCTCTCGGCCTTGATGAAGGCAAGTACCGCATCATAGGTTTGGTCGTCGTAGGGGCATGGTTGTAACATGTCTGCAAAGGCGGCATCAATGGTGTCAGTACGAACACGATGCAGGACAGCACGGTGCTGCTCTAGCATACTAATTATATCGCTATCATCTTTGTACAACTGTAGCAAATCGTCAAAGACGCGGTCGGCTACATCATTCAGCAATAAGGCTTGTTGCTCTTGCAGGATGCCCTGTTTTTCCTCTACGCTACCAGCATTGATGAAGTCCCATATCGCATCATAGGTTTGGTCGTCTGGCTTCATTGCAGCATCGTATACGAAGTCCAAGATTTCACCAATAATTTCCTGTTCATCTGATTCCATTGCCTTCTCGCTCCTCTCTGCTATGGCTTTTTGTCATCTCTATCCAATCAATCCTACCACCCCATCCGCACGTCCTCATACTCCGGGTCGAGCAGGCAAAGCTGGTCGCGCACGCGCTGGCGGAGCTTCACCGCGGGCTTGAGGCAGTATTCGCGGAAGTCGCCCTCGCTCATCGTCGCGTGGGGGAAGAGCAGCTTACAGAAGCCTGTCGCTAGCCGTGAGATGGCGGTGAGGTCGCGGCGGTCATTCGTGCCGGTGACAGTGCTATACTGCTGGACCAGGTGCTCATACCCCGCCCGGCTTCGCAGGTGGTGCAGGACATCGCCAAAGTAGTCGGCTTTGAAGCCCATGCCCGTTGCAATGAAGGACTGCTCGATGCGTGGTAGCTCCCACCCCGGCAGAATGCCGTGCATGCGGTCTATGAAGGCCGTTTCGCTCAGGAAGTCAGGCAGTTCAGCGAACAGGTTGTCGTGCAGCGGGCGTTTGTCCTCATCCAGCGGGATATTTGCCAGCAGCACCAGCCCCGACCCCGCCTCGATCTTCTGCGTGCCACCACGCGCAAAGCTGCCCGACTCCAGGTAGTCCTTGAGCACGCCGATAATTTCGCCAGGGTTACTGAATGAGATAGACTGCGCCTCGTCAAACACCACCACGTCGTAGTGGCTCAATAGCCCCGGCTGGCGCGTGGCGTTGTTGTAGAAGAGCGCGGCGGCGGTCACTTTGCCGCCCGACACAAGCCGCACGTAGCGCGAGAGGTTGAGAAAGACGAACGATTTACCCGTGCCCTTCGGCGCAAGCTCGATCAGGTTGATCCGTTGCTGCACCATCGGCACCAGCCGCGTGAGCAGGTGCATCTGCTGGGCAATGCTATACGCCTGCGGATTGTAGCCCATGCTGGCAATCAGCAGGTCGCGCCATTCGTCGAGTTCAAAGGCGGCGCGGTTCTCGCAGAACAGGTCCATATCCAGGCGGGCGTTCTGCATCGGGCGAAAATCTACCATCCAGATGCGCCCCATCTTGCGGAGATGATCGGGCGGGTAGTATTGCAGCTTGCCCACACCCCAGATACCGCTCCCAAACAGGAGCGGGTACTCTTCGGGCAGGTGGCTCTCAACGCCAGCCCCGGCTTCATCCAGACAGGGGATGGAGAGGCGAAACTCGTTCTGCTGCAGGTCCACCGTCACGCTGTACTGGTCCAAAATGGTCATGGTTTCGCCGTTGCGAAGCTGCGCCTTGAGTTGCTCTTTCTGGTCGCGGGTCGGCAGATGCTTGTTCAGGAAGGTGCGAATACGCTCGCGGGCGGTATCGTCCAGGATGCCGTCTGGCGCGTTGCGCGTGACGATCCACTCGCTCACGAAGGCGGGAATACTGCGCGTGCCGAAGCCTGCCTGCTGCACCAGGGCTTTGTTGACGCATACTTCGCCAAACACCTGTTGCGCTTTGTGTTCGTAGCGTTGGTGTTCTGCCATAACTCCTCCACTGCCTCAATCAAAGAAATCGTCTATGCTGGTATCTTCCACTTGCAACCGGCGAATCGAGAGCGATTGTTGCCCTCGTTCTTCATAGTTAGTGCCTGCGATGCGACATCGCAGCACCCAGTGGACCAACTGTTCCGTATCGCGGGTTGTGATAGGCGGGACAGTCATGTCGTCCCGATGTGTTGACCGTGCCGCGATGCGCTCAATCGTGGGTAGCGAGACGAGTCCATCCGTCTGGATGCTCACCATATCCAACGGCATCGGGTTGGGATTGATGACTTCCAGAGTCAGTGTGGCTGGCTGGTTGGTCCGCAGCGTTCCGACGAGTCGTACTTCAATCGGCTCTATCGGCAACCGCTCTGGCGCAAGATGCAGCAACGGCACGATGACTTCTTCCGGGGTCAATCCACCATGTGTCCACCCGGCAGGGCGATGCTCGACATAGGCATAGCCACGCGGGACCAGATAGTTCTGGGCAAGCTGATAGCGCGTGCGTTCCAGAAAGTACCAGCGGTCTGAACCACCGGGCGGCAGCCGCTGTGGGTCGGTGATGACGACGGCGCGTGGGCTGTGCTTCTCTGCCGGTGTGGTTGCATCGTCATCCCAGATGTCATACACCTCCTGGGCCTCGCGGGGGAGCGACCAGCATGGGGCATCTGCTGGCAGGAGCGTGCCGCCGTGGTCACTGCCAATCAGCACATGGAACGCTCGTCCCTGCTGCCTGCTCACCTGTATCATCTTTGCCAGTCCCTCGGCCAGTCCATCCAGATAACCACGGATGCCCGTGTCATCGGTAAACGTTCTGGTTTCGTGGGCCAACTTGTCGAGCAGATTGAACAGCACCATCAGACAGCGGATGGATTCGGGGTATTGGAGCACTTGCAAGCTGTCTGTCATTTCGTAGCAGACGTGGTGCGGAATACCACTCCTCGCAAGTTGCTCACGCGCCGCCTGAGCAATCGAGTATGGTACCACCTCGGTTGCAGGCAACCCCGTGACCAGCACACGTTTCGAGATGCGGGTAATCGAAGGGAGTGCCGCCACACCTGCTGCCTGCGATTGTGGGTACAGACCACGTTGTTCGCACACGGCTTGCAGATACTCGCCCTGCCACCATGTCATCCCATCCACGACAAGCCAGACGACAAGCGCGTGTGCATCGTGGTCGAGAATCTGGCGCATCTGCTGGTACTGGTTGATGACCACAGGCGATGTTTCGGTATTGAGCCAGGGAGGGTAGGCTTCGACAAGCCAGTCGGCAAACGCTGTCGCGCAGGCTTGCTGGTGGTCGCGTAGCTGGTTGCTCCGAATAGTCCAGGCAAAGTAGGGCATGTAGTCCTGCGTAGCCCACCGCAACCACTGCTCAACAGACCACGACGGGTCAGGCAGACATGGCTCGTCAGGGGCAACCCGTGTGGCAAGCTCCTGCACTATCTCACTGGCAGCGGGCAAATGGACAAAGCGTTCGGTTATGCGTTGCCGCAAATCGGCATTGAGTAGATGGGGGTGACGGTCCAGGAAATGGGTCAATGTGGTCAGTTCGACCACACTTAACCCTGAAACCTGGTCCAGCGCAGTCGCAATGCCCTGTTCAGGTGATTGATCTGACGCGGCAAACGTGCGGTTCCAGTACGAGGCTATCAGCGACTCGCGCTCTTGCAAGAGCGCAATGCAAATATCATACCGGGTGCTGACATCCAGCACAGGTGTGGCTTGCCAGCCCTGTTGCTGAAGCCACGCTGCATCATAGCGGTGGAGTACGGTCTGGAGCAGCAAGCGGGTGCTATCCTCGCGGAGCGTGGCAGCATTGAGCGAGCCATAGGCGGGATGGTGCATAGCCCACTGGTCAAGCTGGGCCTGGGCCAATGGCAGCAGTTCATCAGAAAGCGGCGTGGACAGTTGCGCGGCCCAGTCCGCAAGCTGGACCAGATGGTCCGGGTAAAGATCGGTGTAGCCCCACAGGTCATCGAGTTTCTGACCGAGAATCCATGCGACTGGTTCGACAGGTAGACCAGGTTGCGGAGGAGTCAACGAGGAGAGATCAAGTTGCACGATACACTCACGGGTGAAGAGCGGCGATGGAGCAAAGCCAAAGAAGTCCGTAAATTCCTCGGTGGGGTCCGCAATCTTCCAGACGACTCCTTCCGAGTAGGTTCGCAGATCCTTGAGCCAGTGCAGCAGCGTGGGATGGGTGACATGCACGGTCAGTGCGCCGTGGTTATCCAGCGCACGACGGATCGCCATTCGCACCGGCACATAGTCGGTACACTGTGCTGCAATGAGCGCATCGGGTGGCGGTGATTGGTAGTGGTGCGGGTCTTCCAGAATAGTAATCATGAATGAAACACCTCATTGAACGCCTTGATCAGCCAGCGTTGCTCTTCCGTCGAGAGGTCGCTGAATTGCTGTCTGAACTGTTCCCAGAGTTGCTGTACTCGTGGTGTCGCTTCCCCGACATGCCCCCGCTGTTCTATTTCCCGCGCCGCTTCCTGGATCATCCCCAGATACTCCTGGCGGGTTTGTGATGTCTGCCACTGGTCATACGGCTCGCGTACTTCCTTAATCTTTCTGGGAAGCCTGACCAGCAAAGCGGACCGGGGGTCTGTCTCTATCGTTTGTAAGGCTTCATAGAGGGCCTGGGCATTGGGGGAGAGTTGTTCGCCGGGCAGCAGGACATGTTGCTTCGGCCACTGGTGTATCTCGGCAAGGATCGTGGCGGTAGTATCTCCATGGCCGTCTATACCAAACACCGAGCCTATCCTGGCATAGAGATCGTGCTCTAGCCGCTTGTTGAGCGACCTGAGAAGCTGACAGACCAACACAAACCGCTCTAGCAGATGGGCAACATCCTGGTTGCTCCAATCGGCACTGGGGGTTATCTGCTCAAGCGACGACGGCAACGTATCCAGCAGCAAGGGTTCCAGGTTTTCAGGGCGGGCTTGCAGGTTCTGGAGCAAGACTCGACTGGTGGCGATGACATACGTTTCATCTCTGGGGCAGAGTTCGCGCAATTCCGTTTCGCCCAGTGTCAGGACAAACCGTGGGAACCGCTGTGCCTGGAGCCATGAGTGTACCTGTTTCGCCACGATAGCAAGGAACCGTCGTCGTTCCCAGGATGTTTCACTCAACGGTTGTTGCAATCCCTTTGTCACGATGCTGGTGAGCCAGGCGTGTTCGGCATAGGATAGCGGAACATAGGCATTGATTTCATCAACGACCTGTTGCACTCTGGTAAGATACTGGTCAAGGGTCTGGCAGTTCTCCCATTGCTGATAGGCTTTCTCAATATCAGAGAAAGCACGGGGCAGCGTACTGAGCAGGATTGTTTCGGCTGTGCCCGACTCCGGGTTGATATGACGCAACAGGGTGTGGGCATCGGACGACAGGTCGTTCTGTTCTGGCATGGGATGAGCCGTATACCAGTTTGCCAGAACCTCATCAACCGAACCTGTATGGGATTCATCGGTATGGGATAGATGCGGTTCTGTCCCATCCGCAAAGATGCTGGCGGCCCTGGTCAGTACATACTGACGCAGTAGTACGTCGAACTGTGCGGCATGCTGGAGCGCAGCCGTGAAGCGCGTGAGCGCATCTTGCACTTCCTGCTTGCGCCAGTTCTGGATGCCAAATTGTCGGGCGAGAGGTTCAACTACTTCGGACTCCCACTGGGCAGCATCATAGGTAACTCGCGTCAAGAGGTAGGATATATCCTGGCACGATTGTGCCTCCAGGTCGGGGTAAAGCGGCTGAAGGCGCGGCGAGTCTATCGTTGCTGTGCAGGCGGGCCATGAGAAACCCTGGGACCATGCGACCAGATGGTTTGCCACATCACCAACTGAGGCACTGGAGAGCGGACGACCAGAAGCCGTGCTTGCCAGACCATCCAACCAGACTTCTTCGCCCGGAGCCGACTCTTTCCAACGTTCCTCAATCTCTTCTAGAGCCTTCTGGATCTCCTGTTCCAACCGTGTCAGGCTCTCAAGCGAGGACCAGCGTTGATAGTCAGTATTGATACCGACGATGGTTCGGGAATATTCGCCCAGTATAGACTCTTCAATTGAGCCATTCGGGTCGTTGGTAAGACGAAAGAGGGTCCGCGCTGGTGTAGACAACCTGTCTGGTTTGACTATCTGCTTTTTCTGCCGCCAATCATAGATAGCATTCCATCGCTCTGATGCAGGCAAGTCTTCACAGGCAAAGAGCGTTGCGATGCGTTTCTCGGCATGAAGTCGCAGGGCTTGTGGAAGCTCCTGCAAGGTTCGACATACTTCAGCAAAGCTGGCTATCAACTTGTTGGCCTGCTCTTCGTCCCATTGAGTACGGTCTGGGGGGGCACCCACAGCTTGTGGGAGGTCATCCATCAGCACGGATGCCAGATCATCTTTGCGCTGAATCAGCATAAGTGCAGCCGAGAGCATACCAGGGGGACTTTCGGACATAATCTCCCGAATCGTTTCCAACGACAGTGGCTCAACAAAACGCGGGAGCTTGAGGTGTTTGACCCATGCCTGGACCTGGTCCGCAACAGTGGCTCGCAAGGATTTACCCTGGGTCGTTGTTGAGATTGGAGATTTTTTCAACCCATGTTCCACAATGCCCCGGAGCCACCGCCGTTCGGCTTCGTTAAGGGGTTGGAACTTCAGGGTATAGTCCTGTGGCCGGGAGAGCATGTTACTGAGCAATTCAAATTCCACATTAGGTCGTCCAGCAACGGCTTTCTTGCTTGCTATTTCAATAGAATCGGCATAATAGGTGATAAAAGTGGTGAGATAGACAAAGAGCAGCGAGTCATACAATCCATAGGGAGGCTTGCGGAGCATAGTCACGATAGTTGACCAGGATTTGCCAGTAACCAGGCTATCATGGATCTGTCGCCATACTCTCCTACTCTCAAGGGAACTGGCACCAGGCTTATGCACCATATATACGTCGTATGCGCCTTCGGTTCTATCGAACTTCAGTACTCCAAACGATGAGTCACAGGCTCGTACAATAATCTCTGTGGCTCCTTTTGAGGTTTTCGCAATCTGCACATTTCCCTTGATGATGCTCTCGACCGCCTTCTTCAAACTCGATGAGGGAGAGCCAGGCTTGAAATGGTGAGCCAATGTATGAGGCGGAGTATCTCGGAACAGTTGCTCCATCAGTTTGCTGGCAACCTCATAGACCATGATCTGTTTTTGTACCGTATGCGGAGAGCCGCCAACAAACCATTCCCATTCACGAAAGTCCTCCAGGATCTTGAGTGCATTATCAAGAGCGGTCTTGTATGGCTTTCCGATAGTGCCGGTATCAAGCAAGTAGGCTTTTGCTACGCCTTCCATATCCGGGTCATCGCGGACCCGTTTCAGGGCTTCATAGTCCCGCAATGCGCCTAAAATCGGTAAAGGCATGACCGGCACCGCAACCACCAGATGTTCATGCTGTCTGGTCAATTCGCGGGCGACACTTTGCGCGGTGGCTCGTTCGGTGTCGCTGGTTGCCACCACATACCAGAGCAGGGCATCAGATACACTGGACAGATCTCTCTTCAGCCGGGCCGGTTGTTCCATAGCCACAACATCAACATAGTATGCCGTGAGTTCACGGTGGCTTCCTCGCTTTTGATTGTAGTCCCTGGCTTCGACAACTCTGGCAGGGTGTTTTGCTTGCAGGGAGTCAACGCTGGTAGAGAGTTGGTGCGCTTCTTTTCGCACTTGCTGTCGGAGCCTGACCACACTGACACGCCCTGGCAAAGGCAGGCTGTAGAGTCCCTCTTCTGCTTCAGGAGGGTAGATAGCTTCGGTATATTCGAGAATATCGAGAGCCTTTTGCAAATCGCTGCTGGCTTCGGGGGGCAGATTCAACCCCTGCCGCAAAACCTTACGGGTTGCTGACAATACACTATCAGGGGCAACGACTTCGCAAAAAGTAATGACCTTTAGCACACGCTCGGCAAGTTGTGTATCAACATTGGCGGTATGTAGCAATTGCAGCGAGTGGTTATAGGCATCGGACAGATCTGGTTTCCTGGTCACGATACTTTCATGAAAGTAGTCGAACAGTACATCAAGTGTGAGCAGATTGTACCAGTCGGGGAAACGGGTTTCACAGTTTTCTCGTTGGACAAAGCCCATCAACCCTTCATCGCTTTTGAGAAACTGAAACATCGTGCGCTGACTCTGCGCTACATTACGGTTAATCAACGGGAGGGCATACGTGGTCAGAGGGTGCAATGGAAAGCTGCCATCCACGATGATGTCGCTGACCCACTCGCGGTTTCGTCCTTGCTGCTTCCATATCCCGCTGGCGATGTCGAGCAGTTCATCACGCTGGCGGTTGGGGAGCACAACACCTGGTTGTTTGCAGATTGCCCCTTTGATAAGCTCTTCGCTGGCCTGTACTGCAAGTGAATGCTGCTTGAAGCGTCCGCCAACGCGCTCAATAGCTTTGCTTGCCTGCCCACTCTTGCTTTCCATTGAGGCAGCGGCAAAACTTTCCAGGCTGGCAACCAGGAAATGCAGTTGGGCTGCGCCAGAAGACGTGCTGCGTTCAGCCACATTCTGTACTGCTATCGTCTCGGAATCTATTTCGCTCGATTGCTGGTCAATCGCCTGCTCGTAGCGGCGCAGAAATTCGGTAAACTCATCGCAGATGAGCAGGATACCGCTGTGTGTTCCACGCTCGTGCAACGAGCGTGTGACCCTGATAAACGCTTCATGGGGCTGGCTATAGCCATAGATATTGAACTCGGTGCCTGTAACCTTTTTGAACGCCCGCTCAAAAGCGGGAAACACCATATCTGCCTGGGGACTGGCAAGCCCGGCGAGCAGTCCGGCAATTTCCTTCCCCTCGTTTTCTTGCAGGTTGCGGCAAAACGTCTGGAAGATCGGGTGCTGTTCGCTCTGCCAACGTTCGATCTGCTGGCAAGCCGCGTCGTATTTTGTTTCGGCCATCACATCTGCCAATCCATGTTGCACCAGCGCGTGATTGAGTCCGTGCAGCACAAATCCAGGAAAGCGCGTATCGGGGTCGGCCTGCAGCAGCACAATCAGAAATGGAGGTCTGTTCGCTCGCTGCTGATAGATAATATCGTGTTTGACGGGGTCCGCAGCTTTCAACCGCTGATAGAAGGATTGCATCACGGGGTCATCAACCGGACGCGAGAGGTAGTTGCAAATCATCAAGAGCATATCCGATTTGCCCGTGCCATACGTTCCTACCAGGGTGCGAGCGCGTTCAGTGCTGTTGGAATTGAGGCTACGGGCAATCTCGGTAAACAATGCAATACTGTCGGAAGTCGGGATGTAGCTTTTGATCAATCGTTCATTCAGTTCCGGGTGTTCAAAGTCGTTTGGGAGTTGCACCGATGGCTTGAATTCAGCATCAATGGTGACAAGATCAGCAAGACGCTGGTTGTGCTCGCTCATGAGATTTCTCCTGCAAGGTCAAGACAATAGCGAGAATCCGTATCGGGAAGACTATGGTTCAGGGTGGTGCAGTCAAGCAGATGCGTGACGATCAGGATGCCGCAAGGTGGGTATGGGATGCGGCTAGCCTTGCTGGCCCAGATACGCCGTTGATCGGGCGACCAGGTCGCCAGGAGTGCGTCTATCTCGTCTACGATCAACCCAGGTGCGGGACAAGCGTCAATCCACGTTTGCAATGCCAGGAGTAGTTTGTCAGGAAGGTAGGTTGCTATCGTGGTGGTCAGCGTGTCGAAGTAGCCCGGAGTCAGGGTGTAGTCCAGGTAGTACCACTGGTGCATGTCGCTCAGTTGTCGGGCAAGGAATGTTTTGCCTGAAAACGGGGGGCCTGTCAGCCAGGCAACCCGGTAGCGTGGTTGCCGAAAGCACCATTCAAATCGCCGCGTTGCTTGTTCGAGTCGAGGAATCATAGGCTTTGATAGTATTGCTCCAGAAAAGAAAGCGGATCATCGTGAAACCGTCGGGTGACAGGTTCGTGCTGCGTGTCGGCAAAGGTGAGTAATCCTTTGCTCTGGAGCATGGCTACCGATTGCCGCACCTGAGCGCGTCCGATGACAAAAATACGCCCGACCATCTCTGGCTCCTCGCACAGTTGCGACAGGCGCAGGGTATCGAATGTTGGAAAGAGCCGTCTCCAGCTATCAAACAGGATGTAAGCCATGATGTTTATATCAGGGGCCGGGGCTTCTGCTGCAACTGTGTAGTTGTTTTTTCCTACCAGGCGCAGCAAACCTAGGTCGCCCAACCCTTCCGAGCGCACGTAGCATTTGATTAGCTCTTTGCTATCATCGGGAATATAGCCGCTACTGTTGGCATTGTGTGCCAGGGTCCGTTCCATATACGCTTGCATTTCGGTTTTGGTAAAGCTCTTGCCAGGTGTGGCAAACTCGTTGAAGAAACGGTGCCACACTTCGGCATGCTCTTCTTGCTGGCTCGCCGCGAGGTGATAGTGTAACCCCCAGAGTGTGCCGGGCTGTTCCAGATAGGGGTCGTAGCGGGCTACCATCTGTCCAAATGACGAGATGGTGTAGTTTTTGCGTTCAAAGGTTCCCAGACCAGTTTTGCAGAGCCAGCCACGGAAACCTTCGACCATATAGGGATTGACCCCCATCGCCGCAGCGATAGTCTCTTTTGCGGCAACGGGGTCTTCGACCACACAGCGAAGCATGGCCGAGAGTCGATCACGGTTCAACGTGAAGTTGTTGTGGAACTTGAAGTCGCGCATGAATGCTCTTTCGTATTCAGTTTCGTGTTCAGAATGCCAGTCTATCGAGTGTTCATGTCATCGTCTGTTGCTTGTCTTTATCAAACAAACATGCTAAAATAGAACCATCAAGCATGTTGAGAGTGTCGTAGTCGCGGAGGATTCAACACCAAAATCCACATCAGTGTTGATGGGTTGGGCCATCCTTAACTCCTACTGAATCCAGAAAATCAAGCATAAACTGTTGAAAGTCCTGGGGGTCCATGCCTGACATCGGTTCTTGTGAATCCTTGTCCGCATAGTGAAGCATTTTCTGTCCTTTCAAACTCAGCACACTGCTTGAAACACCTTTACAAACCATCACAAATGGCAAATCGCACACCCCACCGTATCATCCTCGACATCCAGGGCCGCCGCCTGCAACTCGATCAGCGTGCGGCCAGGCCGCCGCCGTGCTTCTTCCTCAAGCCGTTGCTGGTGCTCCCGTTTCGCCTGTTCCATCCGTTCCGGGTGCTCCAACTCGGCCAGACTTTCGCCCTGCCGCCAGGTGTAGTGTTCACCGCCATGCTCCGTCTCATATTTTCTGGCTTCTTCATACAGCTCCGGGTAGCGTTCTCGCAAACCCACCCACTCGCCCGTGCGCTGGAAAAAGCAGAAGAAACAACCGCTGCGCGTGCGCCATTCGTAGTAGTCGGGGAGTCCTAGCCCGCTCGCTTCCAGGATGCGCTCAATATCCTGGCGGACCAACCCCGCTTCCTTGAACGGGTAAACGGACTGGATGGTGGGTTTTACCAACCGCGAAATATACGCCTCGCGGTCTTCGTCAGCGCGGATGCCGATATAGAGCCAGACCTGATCGTCGCCCACATAGGCTTCAAATGGTTCTATCTTGAGTTTGCGGGTACACCAGCGGACCTGGGCCGAGGGCAGCATTCCTTTGTACATCTCCAGCCAGTGGTCAAACCCACGGGTCGGGTTCAGATAGGTAATCGGGTGCTGGAGATAGATTTCCAGACGCTTCAGGTAGGCATACGTTTCTTGCAGTTCCTTGTGGGTATCGCAAAAGATGTATTCCAACTGCGGGATTTTATCGTGCAGATAGATGGCGAGCGCGGTACTATCTTTACCCCCGCTCAGGCTCACGATGTGCCGTCCTGGGCGCGTCGCCCAGGTGGTTTCGGGTTCGTTCGGTTGGTTATTCATGGTCTGTTTCCCTTTCCTCCGTTGGTTGGAGCAGCGGGCGGAGCAGGTCCACCAGCATCTGCACCCGCTGCTCATCATTCAGTTCCGTAGACTGCTGGAGCATAGACGCTATCTGTGATTGTACCCACTGCATCGTGGAGTTGGGTTGACGGTTCCAGACGACGCGGCTATACTCGCCCTCGGCATCGGTACATCGAATATGCATGGCCCTGGCTTCCGGCGGCATCGCCTGGGTCGCAGCAGCAACCTTCTCGGAAGCACCGAACCGTTGCCCCAGATCCGCGATCTGGCGTTTGAAATCGGCCACGTCAGCATCGCGCCAGTAGGTCATCGGCTTGCGAGCCACCAGTTCCCCGACGCTTTCAATCCAGGCATCGCCTGTGGGGGCATGCTCCAGGCGAACCCCCAGAGCGCGAATCTGTGTGTCTGATGTCACTTCGATGATCTGGCGGATTCGCTGGTGCAGTTCCTCATACAGTAGCACATGGTCGGTGGACTGCGCGGCGAAGGCACAGCGAATAGACGCGGCTACATCGCCAATAAGTCGCGGGTATGCCTCTTGCAGTTCCATGATTCCAGTGCGGAGGGAGGCAAAGAACGGTTCAATGTCATCCATCGCAATATCACCGGCGGCATCCGTCGCAAATGGCTCAACTCCACAGGCGCGGGCCAGCGTTACAAACAGCACGATGTCGGGTTCCTGGGCATGGAGTAACGCTCGTCGGATGGACTGCGCCTGCTCGCTCACGTTCTGCGTATGCTGGCTATATTCAGGCAGTTTCCTGATAAAGCGTAGCAACGGGTTCACCGCATCCAGCAGGGCAGGTTGTACCGCTCTGTCCAGGGCGTGGGGAGCCAGCACGCTGGCAAGACGCTCATACACTTTCATACGGACCCCGCCAGATTGAAACTGGCGGATGGAGAAATAGGAGGGGTGGCGCATCAACCGCTCAAAAACGGCCATGTCCGGGATGGTGACGTAGCTGCCGTGCTCGTACAATGCAATCTCACCCGCATTGGCGAGATAGAGAGCCATAAAGAGTAGGGGAACCAGCCCTGCCTTGACCCCATAGGGCGGGGCTTCCATCAAGGCAAACAACTCGGTGACAGGCTTCTTGTGCTGATGGGTTGAGGCTATGAATGCCTGTATTGCATTCCAGACGGGGGAGAGGTTCAATACGTTATCGTGCTCCGGCAGAGGGGGCCCAAAGTGCCATCGGCCATCGGCTTCCAGACGATGGATGCCACTGGCTTTGAACACACTCTCATAGATCGCCTGCTCCGGTGGGTAGCCTTCCAGCGCGACCCCTTCGCACTGCCCATGATCGAGCATTGCCTCAATCAGGTTGCGCCGCGCTTTGGAACTGGCTGATGAGAGGTGGTGACGCACAATCAATTCGTTCCAGATACGGGGGGACTCAGAATAGATGGTATCGCAGGCTTCAGACAGCAAATCATCAAGCTGGCGCATGGTCTGGACCGTTTGTGGTTGCCCACGCCACCACCATGCTCCAGAGCCAGAGTGATAGGTCCAGGTCACAGCCTCATCCAGCATCTGTTGGGCTTCCACCAGACGACTGGCAAGCTCTCGATGGGCCACCCGGTCGTGCTCCAGCTCTGGTTGTGTCGTGAGCACTTGTTGCAATGCAGATACTTCCAGCAGCAAGTCCGTGATATGGCGGATACGTTGCGGGATGACCACCATGCGACGGGTCTCTGCCGCCCGGTCGGGGCTGGCGGCCCACTGTCGGGCGTGCTGCAGCGACTCGTCGTCAGCAGGAACCAGATACCAGATCTCGCCTGCCACACGGTCAGAGATGTCTGGCGCAAGGGACAACGCCTCCCCCTCCACAAAACGAACGATGAAGTGACGCACCGCTCCCGTGCGATAGCTATGCTGACGTGCCACCATGGGCCGGGTTCGGGTGCTTTGCTGCAGCAGTTTTGCCACCTGGGGTTGGTCGCCCATCGTGCGGAGAGCCGCTTGCACCAGTCCATCAAGATCGAGATCGCTTCCTTGCCAGAGCAGGTAACTATCTCGGTGGCGACGGTAGATGATATGCTGCTGCCGTTCTAGCTGCTGGATCGTTTCCAGGGTCTGGGAGCCATCCAGAGTATCTTGCAGGGCAAAGGAAACCAGCGACTCGCTGGCTCGTACCCGATGATGTTGCCCAAGCGCATTCAAGGTACCAATCGTAGTCAGCACCTGGATGCGTTGCTGGTCTGTTTCAGGGATGCAGGCCAGAGCTTCGATCAGTTCGGCCCAACGGCGACCATGAACACGACTGTACAACCCTGGACCCATCGTGGCTTCCACATACGCAAACAGGTGCGGTAGACGATACACGGCAGGTTTGGAGCCATTGCCCTGGGAAGAGTGGAGCATATCGTGGAAACTCCACGGTTCCTGACTGGTCAGGAAGGAGAATAGCGAACGCTCATTCTGCGCCAGATGCCGAAACAGGATTGGCAGTATCACCAGCACCGTGGGGTGCAGGAGCCACGTCTGCTTCAGCAAGTTGGGCCATTCGTCCAGAGCGATAGCCGCAGGCCGTAGGCCAAGAGTTTCGCTCTGGGGAGCCTGAGAATCGGCCCATGCCACGCGGTGTGGTGCCTCCTGTTCGGTGCGGTCGGGGCACAGGGCTTGCCCTATCATCAACATCATCTGGCTGTCGGGTTCTTGAAACGGGAGATCGATGAACCGTCCCTGGACTTTCTTCCACTCGGTGCGTTGGGCAATCCCTGCCGTGGGAGCATAGCGGTCAAACGCCTGGTGCAAAATAGTGAGCAGCAGCATCGGGACGGACCCACTGCGAGCGGCGGTCTCAGCCAGGGCTTGCAGCACAAACAGGTCCCGTTCCTCATGGCGGTGAAAGAGATAATCCAGGTATTGCCCAAGCTCGTCAATGATGATCACCATACCGCCATAGTCAGTCTGGGTCGCTATCCACTGGTTTGCCCACACAAACAGGTCGGTAATATGCCCTGGGTCTGGATCGTTATCCTGGAGAGCGGACTGGATTTCCTGGACCATCTCGTGATTCTGAACCACTTCTGGCAACCGACGGGTCCACGAATCGAGCAGGGCCGAGAGCAGCGAGGAGCGGAGCGAACGGTTTTGCCCACTGACCAGCACCGGGAAGAACGGCGGCCCATCGTAGCCCAGGGGCACAACCTCATCCGTCGTCGCGTGGTCTTCCACCATCCGGTTCCGATGTCCTGGTTCCAGAGCAAGGTAATGGGCGAGAAACAGCCCGAACGCGGATTTGCCGGTCCCGTACACACCCACGAGCGAAAAGGCTCTGGTGGTAGAGTCGGGGTGGAGACCGGCGAGTATGCGCCCGATGGTTTGCCGGACGAGGGGCGTGGCCTGGTAGCCGGCTAGGGCCCGCTCACGGTCATCAAAATCGCGGGCGAGATGCACCGACCGTGTATAGCGGGCAGCAACGGGCATCCATGCGGTGGGTTCAGGCATGCGGCACTCCTTCGGCAAAGGCTCGCTGCAGCCAGTCCTCGGCCTGCGGTCGCGCAGGTTTCGTGCGCCACGCCACCTGGCGTATTCCCGCCTGATCGCTGTAGTAGGCTATGCCATCTGTCACGTTCTCAAGGCGATAGAGGCGATCCAGCAAAGCATCCTCATCCAGCCCAAAGACTCGCCCAGGCGAGCCAGGGTCATAGGCCAGTTCCCGAAATGAGATGGTTTGCTGGTCGCGCTTTTCCAGCATGTCATGCACGGCATAGGCGACCAGTTCATCGGGAAGCGATGGCTGCGCCCCTTTGACCAGTCGGTAAATGCGATGGCCGGGGATGGCTTGGACCAGATCGAGTTCGGTCAACGGGCAGAGCAGCAAATCCTCAGCCGCGGTCTCAAGCTGTTCGAGCGATGGGCGTAGATAGCAGCGGACCATGCAATCCAGATCACGCTCAATCGTGGTGGTTGAGGGGACACGCCAATCGTGTTCCTGGGCCAGCGATTGAATCTGAAGCCCCACCTGGGCGAGCGTAAACTCGCCTCCCCGCATCAGGTTGAAGGTATAGTACCAACTCATCGCCGACTCGGGACGAGCGGCTATCATCCAGTGCAGCAACCACCAGCTTGCAGGCGTGACCAGAAAGGGGTCCCATCCGTTATCATCCAGGAGCGACTCTCCGAGCGAGGTTGGTTCATAGAAGCCACCCTCGTTTTTATCGAACATCCCGCAGACTCGCCCCCAGTAGCGCATAGACTGCACCATATTCTTACCCACGCCAAGCCGCACGTAGGCATCCTTCCGGGCAAAGAGGTCGGGATAGTCGCGGATGACATCGTAGCCTTTTTTCAGCCAGTTGCTTCGCAGCACGAAGGTTTCGTGTCCACTGAAGGTGGGGGTCCATGGTTTGGGGAACAGGGTTCGTCCTCCTCATCGTGTTCTTGCATCCGTTGCGCCGGTCTTGAAACGCCCCGCTGGTGCCAGGAGACTCCCTCACCGGGGCACGTTGCCAAATTATACCGTACATGGGGCAGTATGAACATTGCTGCAACCAGACGCAAAGTAGTACAAAATACACCGTTCAGATGGGCTATAATAAATAGTACGCTTCGTGTATGTGTGCTATTTTATCGGCAGAAAGTACCGAATGGCTTAATGATACCAGAACTGGCTCGACTTCTACCCGATTCATTATAATCAATGCCCGTCTTTATCAACCCGGAGCCGCTTCGAGTTCCGCATCTGTCTTTTCTCGGAACTTGTTGGCCCAGAAAAGTCAGGAGTAGCGGTTTATCCCATAGGGAAGCTACAAAAACAGCTACTTTGCGTCTCATTGCAGCAATGTTCATAAAAGTGGCGGCGCAGGAAACCACCCGCTTCAGCGGGTGTGAGGAAGCGCCGCCATCCTCCTTTCTCCTGGTTGTTACAACTGAATGAGTGTGCTATACTGTTGTACAAGGCACTCTCTGCAAGGAGAGCCAACAGCTTTGCACCTGTACAAGCGAACATTGCTGGTTCTGGTGAACAATCCGTCGCCAGGTGAAATGTTCTCGGTATGAACGCTTCTGCTGCGGCAAGACCGCAGTGGAACGGGGTGTTTGTCAGCCACCCCCGAAGGAACGCCTGATGAAACCAAAGCCTGTCCCCGGACAGGAATTGCGGTGGAGGGTGGTTCCAAGCCACCTGCTTCAGCGGGTGGTCGTTGACACTGCCCCATACGCATTAAGCTAAGCACTCTCTTTCTCCATTCCCAAGCCCAATAAGCTAGCATCCAGCAACAGTTGATAGGTGTTGGGATGCTGCTTGCGCCGATTGATGCGACAGCCTGAGATACAGTG
>DAOTUE010000021.1:0-4810 GCA_034436975.1 Chloroflexaceae bacterium | reverse complement strand
GCACTGTATCTCAGGCTGTCGCATCAAT
The DNA here is from genome assembly GCA_034436975.1 of Chloroflexaceae bacterium. Taxonomy (GTDB): domain Bacteria; phylum Chloroflexota; class Chloroflexia; order Chloroflexales; family Chloroflexaceae; genus JAAUSY01. The sequence goes on along the minus strand of DAOTUE010000021.1, from coordinate 4,782 downwards.
CGGCGCAAGCAGCATCCCAACACCTATCAACTGTTGCTGGATGCTAGCTTATTGGGCTTGGGAATGGAGAAAGAGCGTGCTTAGCTTAATGCGTATGGGGTGCCACCCGACCCGGCTCCCCCAACCCGGCTTCCAGGTCGGCAAAGGCGATTTCGGCCAGGCCGGGCGGCGCGGCTGCATCGCTGTCACACAACAGCAAGATAACCGATTGCTGCACCGTGGGAAAGATACTCCGTGGGGGAAAACAGACCAGCACCTGGCGAAAGTGTACAAGAAGAAACTCTCGCAGGCCGGCAGCGCAGGAAATATGGAGCAACTCTTCCGGGAGCACAAAAGCCAACCGCCCCCCCACGGCCAGCAGACGGCAACTGACCGCAACAAAGGGAAGCCAGCTACTCATCAGACGCGATGGGGGGAGCATCATCTCGCGCATATGCTGAAACGCACGGCTCCGGCATCCCTCGTCGAACAGGTGCGAGCGAATGTAGGGAGGATTGCCGACAATAGCATCGAAGCGGCAGGCCGGGTCAACCAGGGCTGTTTCTGCCCAGGCGAAAAAGTCCTGACACACGCCCCCGGAGCAGGCCGCCGCTTGCGGGTCTATGTCTACCCCCACACAGGCGGGCGTGCTGCTGCCCAGTGTGGTCAGGTGGCTCCGCGCAGCAGCAAGAAAAACCCCGCGCCACAGGCCGGGTCGAGCACCCGCTCGGCGGGTGAGCGCACCGCCCACCGCACGAGCGTGGCCGCAATGCGCAGCGGGGTATAGACAGCCCCAAGCGTCTTGACTGCGGAGCCGTTCTGGTGATAGCGGCCCTGATTGCTCATACCAGAACTGATTTGTGGTTTTTTATGTGTTCAGGCAAAGATGGTATCACAACCTACTCGCGCCGCGCCAGCGATTCCTCAACAATCGCCAGCGTCACCTCGGCTGCACCCTGCAAGCGGGCCAGGTGCTCGGCGGCCTTGCGAAGCGTGCGGATTGCGCTGACCCGCCCCAGGAAGGGTAGTTGCTCAACGGCTTTGTTTAGCCGTTCGGCGGCATCGTCCGTCCAGAGCATGGTCCGCTCTTCGTATGCTTCCTCTGGTATGCCAGCCGGTGTGCCATCGCGCTTGACAATCTCCACAGGCAGGAAGTTGACCACCATTTCATAGAGCCGATTGACAATATCCTGTACCAGGTAGACAGTGCCGGAGTAGCCCATAAAGGGCGTGCCGAGGGCGCGGCGGACAATCGGCATCGGAAAGCCGGTCGGGATAAAGTGGCTACTGGAGTTCACCTCATCCATAAACACTTTCTCATTGATGGTGGCAAAGACCATTGTGGGCACGCGCTCGTGGAGCAGCTTTCGGATGGTGATATTGTCGGGTTCGTTCTCGCGGCGGGGTTGACCCGACATCCAGACAACCTCGATCCCCAGTTCGTTGAAGAAGAAATCGTAGAGACCATCGGCATAGCTCCGCCCTCCGACAATGCAGCAGTTGACTGTGGAAAACCAGTCGCTCTGGGGCCCACGCCACATATCCCAGATGGGGAGGAGCGTGGTCCGCTTTTCTTGCTCGATAAACCGCTCAACCTGTTCCGGGGGGGTGCCGATATGCTGGCCCAACTCGCGCAAGAATCGCGTTGTTCCCTTGATGCCGAAGGGTGCGAAGAGATAGGGTTGTCCCAATTCTTTTGCCAGCGGCTCGCCAAACTCGTGGTACATCACCACATTGACGGCGGCATCAACCAGGCGCGGGGTCTCGGCTATTGTGGACTCGTAGGGATAGACGAGGTTGATTTCGCCCCCCACGCCAGCAATCAAGCGTTTGACCTCGTGCAAATCCGAGGGAGAATTGAAACAACCGAGCGTGGGGCCAATGATGTTGACGCGGTTGGGTGCTGGCGTGGGGGGGGGGGAAGGGACGTGGGGTTTGCCATATTCGCGCCAGATAAAAAGCAGCGTGCGGTCGCGCCCCACCCACTCATCGTGTTCGAGCGACTGCCCCCAGATAAACCGCCCCTGCGGGTCGAGCGATTTGAGCAGATTGGTGTGGTCGGCCCCTATCAGTTCGCTCTCCGCGCTGCTCAGCACAATCAGGTATTTTCCTTCCAGTTCTCCCGTTTCGCGCAGGTATTCTATAGTGCGTGTCACCGATTGCTCGGTGCCCTTGATCATCACGTCTTCTTCGTGGATGACGGCCGGGGTAAAGTTTGGCAGATAGGGCAGCGCGTCGGTATAATCGGTAACGCCAATGCCAAGCATGGCAAAGCAGCCGATGGGCATATCGCAAACCGTGTGGACATCGGGAAAGCAGCTCAATACCCAGGCCGCCCCCCAGAACGCGCTCGAATCGGAAATATCTCGGATAAGTTGCATACTCTTTTCCTGTCCTTTAACGGGATTACGGGTTAAAAAACTCTAGCATTTGCTGGTAGCGGGAGCGGCGGTCGAGCAGTTCGCGCACGGTGTTGATGCTGGCGATCATGCCGCCGGAGAGAAAGAGCGGGCGCACGCTGAGGATATTGGTAAAGTAGACGGCGGGGATACCGCGGTCTTTGGCATAGGAGGCCAGCATTGTTGTCCCGCTGAACGCCAGGTCAAATGTCCAGTGGTTAAGAGCCTGTTGATCATCCTCAAACGTTTTACGATAGACAACAACTTCGGTGCCATTTGCCCGGAGCCACGCCTCGTCCGAAGCCGTGAGCGCACTGCCGGCAATGCTTGTGCTCAGGTAGGGGACATAGGCCCCGCTCTCAACCAGCAACCGCGTGTAGGGCATCTCGTTGCCATCGTAGCCAGAAACGAGAATGGTAAACCCTTTGAGCGGTTGCGATTTGAGAAAGTCGCGGGCTTTTTGCTCTTCTTCTTCGGCAACCTGCGCCACGCGATCTTCGTCAAGGTCGAGGGCCTGCCCCACAGCGTGGAGCCAGGCCGCTGTGCCCTCGGCCCCGCTCGGTGCGCCGCCCACCACAGCCACACCACGCTCACGCAGCACAGCCAGACTGTCCTTGTAGAAGGGATGGAGCGCAGCAACGGCGGCCCCCCGCCCGGCCAGGCGAAACTCATCTATCCGCCGGCCGGGGAGCGTCACGAGCACTCGCGCCCCCATCTTTCGCAATACGCCATCAATCATCAGCGGGTCGGCAGCAAACACCTCGCCAAGCAGCACCAGGGTTTTCTCCTCGGTGGGGGCTTCCGTTTCTGCAAACCGCTTGAGCAGCGTGGAGATAACCATATCTTTTGCGTCCGGGTGGGCTGGCACGGCATACGAAGGCATCCGAACAAGCACAACCGGCTTTCCATTGACCTCGCGGGGGAGCAATTCCTCGAAAAGGCCAACGGTTTCGGCCACACAGGTTGAGAGTACGGGAATAAGACTAACGTTCGGGTCGCGGGCGGCTTCCTCAATACCCGCCAGAGCCGCCTCCTGGATCTTGCCGCTCGACAGTTCCGCGGTGCCAAGCGTCGGAGCTAGAATGCTTTTTCGGGCCCCATAAAAATGGTTGATAAAACTCAGTCCGTAGAAACAGCCGGCATCGGTGATGAGAACCGGCTGGGCCCCCTCAATCCGCAGCAGCATTCGCAACGCAACGAAGGCCGGGCAGGTGGTTTGCGGATGCATCCGACATTGCGGCGGTTCATAGGGGTTGGGCGATTGCGTGAGCGCGGGTGGGGCCGTCCCTGCGGGTGGGACCGTCCCTGTGGATTGTGTTTGTGGTGGAAGGTCATCAGTCATAGACTATTGTTCCTTATTTCGCAGCTATTGCTTGCCGTTGTTCTTTGCCGTTGCTGGTTGGCATTGCGAGAATGGGTTGCTGGTTGGCAACCAGAATACGCCCCCCATTATACGACGATTCCTCATTGGAACAAAATCTCGCATCCTGAAAGGTAATTGTTCACATTTGAGGGTGAAACCCTGGGAGGGCAAGCGTCCCGCTTGCATCGGGGCGGGCATCCTGCCCAATGCTGCTAAGCGTTTGCTACACCGCATCAGGATGCATCCAATCGTTGGTGTCGCCGTGCAGTCTTGCCCGGTGGGGCGGGAGTGCCAGCGATGTGATCCAACGGCGGGTCCGATCCGGCCGCCTCGTCTGTTGGCAATTCATTCGCCGCGCCCAGGTCTGTCAACGCCGCCTGCCGTGCCGCGTTCCGATCTCCCCGCAGCGGCGGATAGGTACGATTGCGATAGCGGACCTTGCGCGGCTCATGCGCGACTTTCCACGGCTGGTTCTGGTGCCGACACCGCCCCAGATGGCCCAGCAGGTGGGTGTGGGGATCGCTCCTCTGCCAGACCCAATCTGGTACCCCTTCATACCAAAACCGGGTGTATAATGGAAGTATGAGACAATTACACATCACCCAACATTTGTCGGTTGAGGAACTGGAACAACGCCAGCGACAGACGGATGATCCCATCGAACGGGCCCACTGGCACGTTATCTGGTTACATGCCCAGGGACACCAGGTCAAAACCATTTCCTAGATGACCCCCTATTGCTCCAACTGGACTTATTCCATTGTTTTGACACGATAGAAGCCCTGGTGAAAGCCCAGGAGAAGCATTGTATGCACATCCGCACCCAACGAGAGGCCATGCGTTCCCGCACCCTGTACTACTGGTGGCCGTTGTTGGCATAATGATAGTGTGAGGGATTGCCCGGATTTGGTATGAACAGACGCTCTACGAGCGCACCACGGACTATCTTGACCAGACATACAACACTGCACAGATCTTGAACCGTCAGGCTGCCCGTTTTGCAATGAGCATCTTCCAACGGCGGCTGGCCAGTTCCACCCG
>DAOTUE010000020.1:0-5817 GCA_034436975.1 Chloroflexaceae bacterium | reverse complement strand
GCTCTCGCCGAGTGAGCGGATGTCCTACCACGGCAGCTTGAAACAGACGCTTGATGAGCGAGGGTGGTATTACACCGGGCGGCAGGAGGGACGTGAGGAGGGGTTGCAGGAAGGGCAAAAGAAAGGGCGTGAGGAAGGGCGGCAGGAAGGGCGTGAGGAAGGGCTGCAAGAAGGGAAACGAGAGATAGCCCGCTCGCTGCTGGCCGAGGGGCTATCCCCGCCCGCCGTGGCGCGGATTACCGGCTTATCGCTTGAAGATATTGCCCATATTGGGGAAATCGGTGAATAGAAACAGGGAGATGAGACATGCTAGAAACCCCACTATCAACCCGCTACATAGACCCGACAACCGACTTTGGCTTCAAGCGGCTCTTTGGTCGCCGCGACAGCCCGGAGAGTGTGGCCATTCTCAAAGGCTTTCTCTACGACGTGCTCGAACTGCCCCACCGCATCGCCGAACTGACCTACCTCCCCACGGAACAGGTACCGGACGTTGCCACGGAGCGCACCGGGATCTACGATGTCTACTGCACTGATACCGAGGGCAACCATTTTCTGGTGGAGATGCAGCGCAACCGGCAGATCTACTTCAAGGAGCGGGCCCTCTACTATGCCACCTTCCCGATTACGCAGCAGGTGCGGAAGGGGGAGCGGGAGCATCCCTTCAAGCTGCTGCCCATCTATGTCACGAGTGTGCTGAGCTTCCGAATGGACAACGGACCCGACTACTTGCAGCGGGTGCAACTGGTCAACATCCGAACGGGCAAGGTATTCTACAATAAACTGACGTTTGTCTTCATCGAGTTGCCCCGGTTTACCAAGACGCTGGAGGAACTGGAGACGGGGACGGATCGCTGGCTCTACCTGCTGCGGCATATGCCAGAGCTGAACGAGATCCCGGAGCGGTTGCAAGCCGATCCCTACCGGCTGATGTTCCAGCTTGCGGAGGAAGCCGCGCTCTCGCCGAGTGAGCGGATGTCCTACCACGGCAGCTTGAAACAGACGCTTGATGAGCGAGGGTGGTATTACACCGGGCGGCAGGAGGGACGTGAGGAGGGGTTGCAGGAAGGGCAAAAGAAAGGGCATGAGGAAGGGCTGCAAGAAGGGAAACGAGAGATAGCCCGCTCGCTGCTGGCCGAGGGAATGGCCCCGCCCGCCGTGGCGCGGATTACCGGCTTGTCGCTTGAAGATATTGCCCGTATGGAGCATTGATATTCACTACACAGGCACAAGGGGATGAGGAAGGAATGAAAAGCAGAATAAGAAAGAAAGGGAAATAGACAACAATGTCAAAACCTGACGATATTCAACATTCAATTGATCCAATGATATTGGAATCTATTCTTGAAATGGTGGGAGGGGGGCAACCAGGGGAAACCAACGATTTTATCAATTCCTACCTGGCCGATGCTGCAGCGTTGCTGACCACGATAGATCAGGCTCTCACACAGCGAAATGGAAACGAACTGGTTCAGGCCGTGCATACCCTCAAGTCAACCAGTGCGCAGGTCGGCGCGGTGCATCTTGCAGAGCTGTGTCGCCAGATAGAGGAGATGGCGACGGAAGACGCATTTGAACGTATAGACGGTCTGTCGGGGCAGATGAAGGACGAATACGAGCGCGTAAAAATTGCTATGGATGAATGGAAGCAATAACGCCGGCTCACGCCATATTGATTGAGAAAAGGGAAAAACCGTGCGCCAATACCCAGGCAAGGGGAGAGGCGCACGGTTGTCATATCGGAGTTGTTTGTGGCCTCACCGGGACACGAGCGGGAGATAGAGCCTGCTATTGGTAATCGTTATTTGCCCATGCTTCCGTTCAACAGGTTGCTGCAATGCTGAGGTTACGAAGTCGTGCCCGCTCACATCGTTCAGTCGTGCGTTGGCCAGTGTCAACGGTGAGGTTGCTGGAACGGTGGCCTGTGGCGCAAGGTGTACCGTGAACCTGGCCAGCGGCCCATCGCTTGTGAGGGGGCTGGTCCTGGCAAACGAGAATCGCATAACCTGGTTTTCGGCGGGGTTGGTCGCAAAGGCAACCGCATCATCTGCCGTGCTGACCTCAATATCCGCTATCACAGTTGCATCGTAAGTAAGCATGAGATCGCCCCCTCCAATGCCCGCACTGGCTCCGGCCAGGTCGCTTGCTTCGATACCCACCTCGACGGTTGCCCCGCGCTGACCCTCCCTGTTTCCAACACTCAGCACAACGGGAGAACTATTTAATTCGCCACTTATCTCAGCCGCCGCAGGCCAGTTCTGATTTTCTGCAAAAAACAGGATCATCGTTGCATCGGCAGCATCAATCCGGTTGTCGCCATTAACATCGCCGCAGATTTGTTGCGCAGTGGTTGGCGATGTGGTGCCTGTTGCCATATCCAGCGCAAGCAGTGCATCGGCGCGTTCTACCGTTCCGTTGCTATCAAGGTCGCCAGGGACAAAGCCAGAAGTGGGAGATGCTGACTCGACGGAAAGGGTGGCATCGTTGAGCACAAGCGGAACTTCTTCATTGCCGCTTGCCACAATGCGCGACTGATCTTCGAGCAGGTCGAGTCGGCTCTCGGTGCCCGATGTGCCGATCACCTCGAATGTCAGCCAGAACAACGTCCCTTTCCCGTGGAGCGCAGGTGGGTTGCCATTGTCTTCTGGTGCGGATGACACGATGAGCTGATTTGTACTGGAGAGCGTGGAACTCCAGCGATAGTCCGATGAGAGCACGGAACCCTCAACTTCTAGCGGCTGGAGCACGTCTGCATCGAAGCCTATCCCGATAGTGCTCTCCGCAATCGCCAGGCCGTCTGCATTGCGAATGTTGACCGGTACCCGGACCTGCCCCTGCTCCGCTGCTGCTGCAATATCCGGTATCCACAGGTCTCCCCTGCCAAACAAGGCACAGGCCCGGTTTGATGTTGTTGTACTGCCCTGGTCCGTCCGCTCCACCGACACCTCATAACAATAGCTGGTACCGGCTACGAGGGGGGGCGCGGTTCCGCTATCGGCATAGAACGTTTCGGCAACGTTGGTAAGTAGCGTGAGCGGATCGCTTCCTTCCTCGCCTCGCAAAACCTGGTAGTCGGCCACACCGGGATCGTTCGTTGCATTCCACGCCAGCCCGATGCTGGTATGGCCCCCATCGGCCCGTAGCGTTATCTCCATTGTGGGCATCGGTGCGGGGGTTGCGGTTGGTGTTGCTGTTGGTAAGTCCGGTAAGGCGGGCGACCAGTGGATATTGCCATCTTCACCGGGGTTATTGGAAATGTTGGTCTGAAACTGTCCGTTCGTGCTCATCACGTAGATCTCGTAGTTTCCATCGCGCCCGGTGTGAAACGCCAGGTATTGGCCAGTGAGTGACCAGGATGGGTAGCCATCGGTCTCCGTGTTCTGAGTCAGCGGCACTTGTTCAGAGCCGTCGGCCTGCATGACAAAAATTTCCCCTTGCTCACTGCTTCGTTCTGAGACAAAAGCAATAGCCTGTCCATCGGGGGACCAGGCCGGCTGACCATCGAATGCCGGGTCGTTGGTGAGTTGGGCCAGTTCCCCATTGGCCAGCGTTATCACAAAAACATCCGAATTGCCCCAGTTGTCAGAGGCAAAGGCAATCTTCCCTCCATCGGGCAACACAGCCGGGAATGTCTCATTTCCTGGCAACCCCACCAGCCGCCCCGGCTCCGAAAGAGGGGCACTCACGGGCAGCGAGCAGATGTCGGAGTCGCCCGCGCTACCGGCACACTCAAACACAATGGACGAGCCATCGGGCATCCAGGTCGGGTGGGTTTCGGTTCCGCTCAGGTTTGTCAATTGCTGCACATTGGAGCCGTCGGCATTCATCAGGTAGAGATCGTAGTTGCCGGGGTTGCCGCGGTCTGAGGCAAAGGCAATACGGGTTCCATCGGGAGACCAGGCCGGGTCCCAGTTGTCGCCTGCATTGCTTGTGAGCTGCACCACCTCGGAGCCGTCGCCATTCATCGTATAGATATTCCAGCTCCCATCGCGGTTTGAACCAAAGGCTATTTTGCCTGCACTGGCGGCAGGCGGCATAGGAGGGTCGGCTCCGCCCCAGGGCGTGAGCGTGGGGGTTGGCGTGGCGGAGAGGGTCGGCGTGCTGGTGGGGGGAGGCGGGCCAAGCGCACTACCAACGTTATAGTAGACCCCATCGGTAAAGCCAAGTACCCAGGTTGCCAGCTTTCCTGGCGCATTAACAGCAATACTCGGCTGCGTGCATTTTGAACTGCTGCTCAACCGTTCGGCATCGGAGAAGCCGGTAGTCTCATTGTAGCTCTGGTGGTAGATATAGACATCTCCTATCCCATCGTCCCATACCGATTGCTCGCTCACAAAGTAGGCGGTCCGTTCATAGGCATCAATAGATTTTGCCGCATACCACCAGCGGGGTTTTAGCAACAAATCCTGAGCCGGGGCCCACGATGCACCGAAATCGCTACTTGTGGTAAAGGCGAAATAGTAGGCATCCACCGACCCCCACACAAAGCCAGCGTAGAGATTCCCCGAAAGAGAGTCTGCTGCGACAATCGTTCCGCCCCCTTGCGTCTTGCCAAACGACGCAGGGAAATTGGACATCTGAAATCCCCCGTTTATTCCCCCGCGACTATAGGTTGTTGTCAACTCTTGATTCTTGTTGGCCCGAAAATCGAAAAACACATGAACCGCACCACCCGCCGTGGCAATTTTGTTGTTGCGGACCAGGTCGGCCGGGGCCCCGCTGGTGTTGATGGGCGCACTCCATGCCCCCTCCGGTGTGCGGTAGAAGAAAATTGCCTCGGTGCCCCCTTCGACACCACGGGTACAGGTGGCATAGAGCATCCCCGTCGCATCTATCGTCAGGTCGGGACTCCAGGTGCAAGCCGTAATGGGTTGTGCGTTCCAGTGGCCATCGGCTCCCCGTGCCGCGTTTGAGATATAGTAAACATAGTCATCCGGAGAGGCAACCAGCGCATGCACCACCCCGCTGCCGTCAACGACAATGGGCAGGAAATCCCTTTTTGTAAACACTCCGAGATTCTGGGTCCCCTCCCAGGCTATCGCATTCGACACCCCGTCCAGTTGCCCCCGTGCGTAGAACACCGGATATTTTCCTTGCACCTGCTGAAAACTCAGGAAGAGCACATGAGCCATTCCGGTATCATCAACAAAAACCTGGGGCATTCCATCTTCGATGCTCCCGGGGATGTTCTGCGCCGAACTCCACGCGGCCAACACGTTTTTGGCAGTCAATGCACTGATGAGCATAACGAAAAAGAGGATGAAAAAGAAACTTGCTTGCTTCCATTGTGTCTGCCAGGATACCGTTTTTACCTGCATTACGTCCTCTCTTCTTGTTTTTTCTTGCTTGATACTCCGATTAAAGGGACTCAAGTATACCACATGTTTTGGAAGAATATGGTATTTATGTTGGAAAATCAAAGAAACCAGGGATGTACCGGGAGAGGTGTGCTACAATACCAGGAGAAAGGCGTATACCACATGAGGAAAGGACAATGGAAGAACTCCGGGAATTGCGAACCTGCATCGAGCAACAGCGGTATGCCGACGCACTTACCCTGATTGCCGAGATGGAAGAGATGAGCAAGGACGATAAAATCAGCAAGGTCGGGAGTTTTGTGCGGATACTCCTGGTTCATCTCATCAAACGCCACGCCGAAAAGCGCACAACCCGCTCGTGGGATACGTCGGTCTTCAACGCGCTCTTTGAGATTGCCCGGACAAATAAATGGCGCAAGACTGGTGGTTTCTACCTCAGCAGTGAGGAGATGCGCGAAATAGTAGAAGCCTACTATCCTTCGGCTCTGAGCTACGCCGC
>DAOTUE010000019.1:0-16782 GCA_034436975.1 Chloroflexaceae bacterium | reverse complement strand
GTGCTCCCGGACGCTTCGGCGGCCTGTGCGGCAAGAAACACAAAACCTTCCGCCCGTTGATAATCGTCAATACCAAGATAAATCATCGCAAGGGTATTGTAGAACAATGCTTTCTGGTAATCGGATGACACAGGGGCAAATTCCTCTATCACCTCGTGCGAGAGGCGCAGCGCACGTTTGATATTACCCGTCAGTGAGAGAGCGAATGCCAGGTTGTTTGTCACCTGGGCCAGGTCGTTGGTAATGTGGTCGTTGAGAAACCCTTCCGGGATAACCTGCTCTCCACGGTAGTCTACGGGTTCATCTCGATAGCTACGGAAAGCCCCCCGTCCTTTGACGTAGTCTGCTATCGCTTCGGAATAACGCTGCTGCTGGCGATACTGGTAGCCACGGTTTTTGTATGTGTGACCCAGGAAAAAGTGACGACGCAACGCCAGAAACTCCTCGTGGACCATGTCAGGGTTTTCAAGGAAGGCGATAAGTCGGGTGAAGATATATTCTGCTCGTTGTGCCTGTTCGCCAAACGAGGGATTAGACAATTGAATGGCACGCGCCAGCCACAGGCTGAGTTCGACAAACAGGTATTGATCCTTTGGGAGATTCTCGCTGGTTATCTCCTGGCCTTCCGGCGGGAGTATTCCATCTTTGACAACCTGCTCATACCGTTCGCTTCCACGCTTTGCGGCCTCCGCATATTGCCCCAGTGCAATCAACCCCTGTATGCGGTCAACCTGCTCGTCGTGGATAATCTGCACGTAAGTAAGTCGGTTCCCGATTGTTTCCAGGCTTTCGAGGTAGGCTTTGATGTCTGGTTTGTCCTCTGCGCCTACGGAGCCAGCGCGTCGGGCCCAGGTATTCAGCGTATTCCAGAAGATGTCCGAGAGGATCAACGCCTCTCTCACCACATGCTCAGTGAGCAACCAGTCCACATAGACCACATAGGTGCGGTAGCCGCTCACCAGGTCGTGGGCCATCTCATAGTACACATGGTCCGACATTGCCTTGAGCAGGATAGCAATGTGTTGCTCACGTTTTTCCCGTACCTGCTGCTTGCTGGTGTGGGCCAGGTGCTCAATTGCTGGCTCACGTACCCCCAGTTGGCTCGACTTACCGCTTTCGTCAATCAGGCGGTGAATTTCATCGTGTAGCAGGAGGAACTCTTCGTCAAACTGCATCACTCGCGCCACCTTGACGAGAGCAACGCGGTGCAGGTTGGCAATGATTTGCTCAACCAGTTCTGGCAGAGAGAGACCCTGCCAGGTTCCCTCTTCCTCATCAACCATTCCTTCGAGGTCACCCAGTTCCTCAAGCAGGAAGCGCAAATCTTCGCGGCGGATACCGCGCCGTGCATAGGAGAGGAAGTGCAAGCAGTAGACCAGTATCTTCTCAGAGAGATCCCGCTGTACAGCATAATCTTCCAGCGGGTTCAGGATCGTTTCAATAATCTCGTTTTCAAATTCTTCCCGCGCACTGGCTGTTCCCGCCACCGGCAGCGGCGGCGGCATGCTCAATTCAGAGCGGCGCGTTTCGGCAAAGCAGGTCAGCAGCAGGGGGTGGCCCTCAGTTTTTGCCATCACCTCGGCTAACTGATTTTCTGTTACCGTTACCTCATACGCTGCGAGATAGCGTTGAATGTCCTCCGCGTCTGTGAAGGGGAGGAGCACCAGAACATCGCCACCATTCAGCAGGTTGATCGCCTGCAACTGCTCCACAAAAATGTGTCCCTCTGGACGACCACTGAAGAGTACCAGTGTGTGTTTAAGCTCAGGCAGCACCCGCCTGACCCAGGCAAACACCTGCTCGGCACCGGTGCCCACCTCGGCCGAACTGACCAGAGATTCTTCCGGGGCAGGCAGGCTATACAGAGCCTCAACCGTGTCGAACCGCAGCACCAGGGGATACTCTTCCGCCAGTTTGTTCCAGTCTTTGACAAAAACTTCGCGCAGTCGCTCCTCGGTATATTCGCCCTGACCCGCCGACCCGCGTTCGCGGGCCCGCATATACCCATCGTACACCTGGATATATTCTTTGAATGCTTCGTCTACCTTGTCGGGGGGGAGGCGATACCACTGGTCTTCGTGTTGATCTCTTTTCCTTTCTTTGAGACCTTCAACAACGTTGCGTTCAATAATGTGGGGCACCCGGTTCTGAAAATCGTAGAAATCAACTAGGTCAGCAATGCGAATGTGTGGGGCTTGCTCCTGGACAATGCGGGGGTATGTTCTGAGCAGGTAGGTTTTCCCCAGTCCACCGCTGGCTTCAACGTAGAGAACAATGATTTTCTCGTTGGTGAAAATCGCTTGTGACTGTTGCCGTAGGACCTGTTTCTGCTCATCACGGCCAATATATTCCAACGGGTCGGGAAGAATTGGTTTTAACGGACTGGCAAGGATCGGTTCATCACCCATATGCTACCCTTCTGCTATTACATTTCATGCTGGCACCCTTTATTATACCAGATAATAGCAGTTTCTTTGCAAGAAATCTTGAAAATAGGGGGCGAATCTGGGACAGAATCCGGTCCGTGAGCAGCAGAGAGCAGTCCCATTTCCTGTTATACGCGGCTTTGCTTCGCCCACAAATGCAGAGCGGCTTTGCTTCGCCCACAAATGCAGACTCGTATGCTTGAATTGTGGAGAGGAGGGGGATAGATACGGGGAAATCCATTGCCCGTTGATAGCACAACGGGATGAACGGAAACGGAAGATGAAAGAGAAAAATGGTAACGAATAGAAGGGCTACATAATTTTTTTAACGAGGGGATTCAGCGTATACTTCTTTTTGGCTCGATCATATGTCACTATTCCGCGGCTATCCAACGAGGTAATCGCATTGTTGATGCGCCCAGGATTAAGGTGGTGGTCTTTGTTTATCTCTCTTCGGAGCGAAACCAGGTCAAACTCATCGGTTTCTTTTGATAGCATGAACATAGAGCGCAAAAAGCTCTCCAGGTCTTGCCGAACCCGTGAAGGAAGTTGTTTTTTTAGCTCTTCTATCATCTCATCGTGGTACTGTTGCTTCATGTGTCCATTGGTATACTTCGGGTCCTGTTCTTCCCGTTCTCTCTGCTGGCTCAGTAACTCTACCATATGGACCAGGCCAAGCGGATAGCCCTCTGTCACTTCATACAAATAGTCGGTCCACTGCTCTTTCTGATGGATGGTGAGAAATTCTTTCGTCTCTTGAGAGGTGAAGGGTCCCAGTTCGATCGTGCGGGTTTGTTCGCGCAGTTCCCAGAAGTGCCAACCAAGCCGCGACTGGCTGGTTATGATAAAGAGCGTTCGTTGCTGATCTAACAGGGGTTTTATAATATGCTCCTGAATCCACTTCCAGTAGGGCAATTCGTCCAGCGAATCAAGCAGCATCAGCAGCGGCTTTCCTGCCTTCAGCCGGTCTTTCAGTGCTTCGGGGGTGTCAGGGGAAACATTAAATATCAGCGGTACGTCGGAAGCCGGTCTTTTTTCCTGAGCAACAACAATGTGGTCAGGAAGATATTCAAACGAGGGAACCGCCAGGGTGCGGAGAAGGTTAAGGACATTGGCCCAGGAGCCGACACGCTCTGGATGACACTTGTGGTCTTCTCTGTCGAAGTTGAGATAGATAACTGAATAATCGTGCTGAAACTCATCAAAAACCTGCTCCAGCAGACTGGTCTTTCCGATACCAACAATTCCATGCACATTGATAATAAAGCGGGGAAGTTCAGTTCCTGCTCCAATTTTGTCCGCTTTTTCCCGAACAAGGTTCAGAAGTTCGGTTCGTTTCACCTGGGATTGCATTGTTGTCCCCATATCATCCTGGAAATAAAAAAGAAACCTCTTGCCTGACGAATACAAAACAAATAGCTCTAGAAATAAAAAAGAAACCTCTTGCCTGACGAATACAAAACGAACAGCCCCTTCTGTTATTATCGCATCGCATATGCCCCATCGAACATGCTTCACACGCATAAGCAAGCAATACTATTCCTGGCTAATGACCTTGTGAAGGCAACCCCCTTGAAAGTGCCCGTCATGGCACCTGCTTCTCTCTATTATACCATTTCCTAACTCTTTGTCCAGTTTGCGCATTGAGATCTCGCATACCTTTCATTGAAACGTCGTCTATCTTTTCTGGACATTCTCATGATATATCCATGACATCCATGACATTTCACGGATACTACAGGGAACCTTTCACAGCGATATGCTCAGGTCACACCCCAGGAAAGAATCTCAGGTTCCCTCAAGAGAGGGACAGGCGGTATGGACGGGAGGAACCATGCCGCCTGTTGTGCTTCCGCAGTGGTGCGCTTACTGGGAGACCTCTTCTTTCTCGGAAATTTCTTCTTTGAGCCTGTTGTCTTTGATAGTGCTCTGGTTTCCGTTGTTATCGCTGTTGCTCCGATGCTTATTGCCATTGTCGTTGCTCCGATGCTTATTGCCATTGTCGTTACCCCGATGCCTGGGGGCATTGTCCCGCTCACTGCTCCGATGCCTGGGGGCAAAGATCATCTCCTCCATCTCCTGAACATTGTCGGGTGATGCGGTGGAACGATGCCGCCCCATATCTGCCGACAAGAAGGGCACCGTATAGGCTGCGGTGGGGCCCATATGCTCCATCCCAAGCAGCAAGATAACGTCGTGGATTGTTATCTCCGGGACAGTCTCCTTGAGGCTTGTGTACAGGTCTACAATTCTGGCATTGCGGGCTTTGCCCTTCATTTCTTCCATATCAGCTTCATACTGGGCCTGGATCAATTTGTTATTCGCTTCCTGCCACATCTCGGTGTCATTGAAATCAATGTAGGTGATGGACACATTGTCAACGGCCAGACCCAACCGATCAAGGGATTCCTGCAAAGCACCCCGCACCGCTTGCGTTAGTTCCTCTCGTGTTGAGCAGTTGCTCTTATCGAATTGGTGAAGGCCACGGCTCCGTTCAATATCTTTAGCATAGCACGGGTTGCTGCTGACAATCTCACGCAGAAGACGTTCAAACTCTTGCTTGACGAGACTGGCAAAAACATATTCATGACATGCGGGATTCAATCCTGTTTCCAATCCATTTACCCCAAGTTGTTCTGCGGCTTCATTGTACAAACGGGCCCGATTGGGCATATTGCGGAGCTGTTTCCACCCCTCCCGGTCCAGGTGGTAATCAATGAAAGCGGTAATGGTCTGGATGTCATCGTGCTCGCTTGTGTTCAAACGCTCTACCGTGGTGGAGGTGCGCTGTGGCCCGAGCGGCAACTTCATGAGAATTCGATCCATTCCGGGGAACACCCATTCATGTTTTCGCCCCTCAACGGCACGGATGTTTGACAATCCTCGTTTGATGATGAACAGCATATTGAATGGTATGTATTGCAATACTGGTTGTCTCTGGCGTTTCCAATTTGTCCTGTTTCCCATTATCATCCTCCTTACTTCCTTATTTTGAAGAACTCTTCGTCATTATAGCAGGTTATCGGGTTATTTCTATAGATTTCAGTTGGATATTCTGCTTATCTTGGATTGATATTTCGTTTTCGTGTATAGATATATGCGATATGTCATTATTTCTAATGATTATGTGGTTTGTCTTGCTTAAATCACAGAATTTCCATAGATATTTTGCGGATATACTGTATAAAAAAACAGCCCCGACCTCGTATGAAAGCGTGCCGGGTGTCGCCGGGGGGGAATATGTCCACGGTATCTCCCTGGACATCGGATGGACATGGCACAGGTGCAGGATTGACGCAGCAAGGGGGGAAGGCTACAATAGAATTGTGTAATAGTAATTCCTTTGAGCCAGTGAAGGTGCGAATATGGCGCAAGAGTCAGTATCAGCAGAAATCCGTGAGCTATTGGTAAACTACTTCAGTGATGAAGAGGTAAATTTCCTCTGCTTTGATTACTACCGTGATGTATACAACCAGTTCGCAGATGGCATGACAAAGAACAAAAAGGTACAACTGCTGCTTGAGTATTGCGACAAGCGCGACCAATTCTGCGCACTTTACAACATTATCCGTCGAAAACGACCAGAAGTCTTCAACAAAAACGAAACAACCCAATCGGTCACTTCAAAACCTGTTACCATTGATGAATTCCTGCGCGAGGTAGGTTTCAACGATAATCCCTTTGCCACAACCAACGCCGAAAAGGAAGTAGATAACCTCTCTTCCTTTTTTGTCCGGGTGTCGTGGTTTAATCAACTGGTTGGCGATACGCAAAAGCCTGAAAGCCTGATCCTCTTTGCCCCCCAGGGTCATGGAAAGACCAGCCATCGTCTTGAAGTAGGGCGATTTGCGCGGAGCGATGATACCCCGGCCCTTGTCGTTGATTTTACCGATTTCAGTATGTTCCTTGACCTGAGTAATATATCAACAAGTTCGTACCTTCCTCTCATCCAGAGGAAGGTCATGGAAACCTTTGTCAATGAATTGAAAGAGGAACCAAAACGAAAGGACCTGCTCCTCCAAAACGAAGAAATGACGGCGCGGTTTTGTGCCCTCCAGCAATTTCTTGCGCTGCCCGAACGCATCTTTCTTGCACCAGACACAACGACGCAAATGCTGAATTACTACGAAAAACACACCTTCGGGTTTTCCGAGTGGCTCACCATTCTCTACCAGATCGTCAAGCAGGCCGGGTTTGCCAGCATCTATGCGTTGTTCGATGGCATAGATGAATGGACGGAAACGAAGACGAACAGAGAGCAGGCTTTTCAATTGATAGCCCCCCTGCTGGATTCTCCAAAGATATTTGAGGCAAATGGTTTTGCCTTCAAATTCTTTTTGCCCCAGGATATTCAGGAAGAAATGGGCCGGCGAGAGATTGGACGTTCAGACCGCCGTATCCGGACCTACACCCTGGAATGGAAAAAAACGGAATTGTTGAATGCATTGTCGCAACGATTGACGAGCTATAGCCGCGCTTCCGATACTGATCGAATTGGCAGAGTACAGAGCTTTCAACAGCTTTGTGATACCGATGATACCAACTTCAATGTGGATGCTCGCCTGGTTGAGGTCGCCTACCCTTCCCCTCGTAAAATGATCAATCTGGCTGGTCAGATCGTAGAGCGTCATTGTGAAACATCCTCGGATGCCTCTGCGCTCATCAAGGCAGAAACGATCAACGAAGTATTGGGATATAATGGGGCCGGTTGAGAGTATCATTCCTATCGGAGTGTTGTCATGCAAAACAAACTGACCCAATACCTGGCAGCCAGAGGGTTTAGCTCCAATCCCTTTGCCACAACCAATGCCGAACAGGAGAAAGACTTATTACCCCGGTTTTTTGTCCAGGTGTCGTGGTTCAATTGGCTGGTGGGCAACCCGCAGCAGCCAGAGAGCCTGATCCTCTTTGCTCCCCAGGGATATGGCAAAACCAGCCACCGTATCGAAGTCGGGCGGCTTGCCAGCGAGAAAACCCGCCAACATCGCGCCCTCATTGTCAATTTTAACGATGTGAATATGCTTCTGCAGGAAGAAGCAGGTCCCGTCACTATCAGCACCTATCTCCCCTATCTCCGCCGCAAGGTTTTGCAGGCATTAAAAGAGCAACTGGAGCATTTCCCTGAGTGTCTGGCGCGACTTCAGCAAGATGAGGAAGCCATGATACGGTTTTGTGCGTTGCAGCGGCTCTATGTTCCCCTTCGACGGTTCAACGTGGATGTGCCAGAGGATGCCGTCAAAGAATTGACCCAGGCATACAAAGAAACAATTCTAAGCCCGCGAGAATGGCTTAAAGATGAGCTATTCCCTCTTGCCCAGGGAGCTGGCTTTGCCAGTGTCTACGTTCTCATTGATGGAATGGATGAGTCGAGCGAAACCAGGGACAATCCAGACGCAATGTTTCAACTCCTCAGCCCATTGCTTGATGCGCCCGGATTGTTACAAGGGTGCGGGTTTGCCTTCAAGTTTTTCCTGCCACAACGTCTTGAAGAGAAGATGAAACAGCAGCACGTCGGACGGCTGGATCGGATACCCAACCGCTCCCTTTCCTGGACAGAGAAGGAACTGGTTGAGATACTGGCAAAGCGAATGACTAGCTACAGCCTTGCCAGTGAGACAGATGAAAGTGGGCAGGTGAAGAGCTTTGCCGATTTGTGCGATGGGTATGTGGATAGCGATGGTCATACGGTTGATGTAGATATGAAACTTGCCAGGGCCGCCAATTCCTCCCCGCGTCGGCTGATTGACCTGGCCAGGCGCATTATCGAGGCCCACTGCGAAGCGTTGCCAGACAGCGACAGTGAGAGTGACGCAAATACCTTGATCAGTGCCGAGACGATTGATAAGGTGTTGGAAGGACGCGATGTCTCTCCCCCCGACCCGGACAAGGTAAAAGAACTATTCTATGACACAGACCACGGGGAGATATGGCTTGGCAACACCAATCATGGAGTTACGCTGCCAAAGCAACTGCGCCGGTGTATGGATTGCCTCTGGACCCATCGTCACCACACTGTTACCTATGAAGAGATGGCCAATGCGCTGTACTACGACGATGAAAAGAGATCTGAGCGCGTTGACGAGAAAGGGAGTCTTGATAAAATTGTCAGGCGGTTGCGCAAGGTTCTGGAGGAAGATAAGCCAAGTTCGCATACGTATATTGATGTGCAACCTGGCACTGGCTATGTGCTGAGAAATTTTCGGGATGAGTAGCGGGAGTGTCCTATCCTCGGTCCATTCCAACGTCATCCCTAGATCAGACAAGAACCTGGCGGCCACCCACGCCAGAGCCGCCAGGCTGCGGATGGTTTTCAGGAAGAGCGAGGCCCGCCAGCATCGGCTCGGCATACAGCGGGGCGAAGAAGCAATGATATAGGGGAATATGATGACGAGAAAAAATCGTAGTACAGGAGCGATCCTGTGGTTCAGTTTGCTGATTGTGTTGGTGGTCTTTGTGTTTTCCTATCTGTTAGTGGTCCGGTCGGTAGCAGCACAGACGGAACAACGCTGCTTTGAGGAAACGGGCCACTGCATTGACGGACGCATCCGCGAGTATTGGGAGCAGAACGGCGGACTGCCCGTCTTTGGCTATCCCATTACTCCGCAACAGGAAGAAATAATCGAAGGAGAACCATACCAGGCGCAATGGTTCGAGCGCAGGCGGCTCGAACTCCACCCCAAAAACGTCCCCCCCTATGATGTATTGATGGGCCGGCTGGGGGCCGAACTGCTGGAGCAGCAGGGGCGCAACTGGCGCGACTTTGGCCGGAGCGAGCAGCAACCCGGCTGCCGCTTTTTTCCCACCACGGGACACAATGTCTGTGGAGAGTTTCTCCAGGCGTGGCGAGCAAGTGGCCTGGAACTCGACGGCGTGCCGGGCACAAGCGAGGCCGAAAGCCTGGCCCTCATCGGGCTGCCCCTGAGCGAGGAGCGCACCGAGACGGTAGAAGGCAATGAGTATATTGTCCAGTGGTTTGAGCGGGCCCGCTTCGAGCTGCACCCGGAAAACGACCCGCCCTACCGCGTGCTGTTCGGGTTGCTTGCCCGCGAGGTGTGGGAAGGTCAAAAGCCACTCCCTCCCCCGCCCATCCCTGCCACGCCGGAACCACAGCCCACGCCGGAGCCACCGGTTTCCGCCGGCTCCGATCCCTTCAACCTCACAGCAGCGGGCGACCGCGTGTTCTTTCGCGCCAACGATGTCACCCACGGCTACGAGCTATGGGCAAGCGATGGCACCCCCACAGGCACCCGCTTGCTCAAAGACATATTGCCCGGCTCAACCTCCTCCCACCCCGAACACTTTGCCGCGCTCGACAATCTGCTGCTCTTTGCTGCCAACAAGCGCGAGTATGGCCCCTATGTGCTGTGGCGCAGCGATGGCACGCCCGATGGGACAGTACGGGTGAAAGATATTCAGGAAGGGCGCGAGGGTGAGGGACCCTGGCAAACAGTCACATCTGGCAACCATGTCTTTTTCATTGCCGACGATGGCATCAACGGGGTTGAACTCTGGAAAAGCGACGGCACCGCCAGCGGGACCCGCATGGTTAGAGACATCTACCCCGGTGAAGAAGGATGCTACCCGCGGGCAAATATGCCAGCAGGCTACATGCCCTACCAGTTGACCGACGTGAATGGAACGCTTTTTTTTGCCGCCGACGATGGGGCCCACGGCTACGCACTCTGGAAGAGCGACGGCACCGAAGCGGGGACCCAGTTTGTGGCAGATGTCATGCCCGGCGCGATGTCGGCGGAATACTGGAGCCTGACCAACCTGAATGGGATACTTATGTTTGTGGCCCGCACGGGCCAGCGCGAGTATGGGCTATGGCGCAGCGATGGTACGCCCGCGGGCACGGTGCTTGTCCGCAATTTCTCCTATCCGGAGCCAGAAGGCTCTCCCACAATGCAGCGATACTACCCGCCCATCAGCAGCCTGGTTGTGGCCAACGAAACGCTCTTTTTCAGCGGAGGCAGCGAATATCAGGGGTTGTGGCGCAGCGATGGCACGCCCGGCGGCACCTACCGCATTGCCGATGTGATGCCCTATGTGCTCAACGATGAAATGCCCACCGCCGCATCCCATGACCGGTTTCTCTATTTCACGACAGGCGATGAGGACGGAATATGGCGCACCGATGGCACGCCCGCGGGCACAACAAAGGTGTATGGTCAACCCATCGCCCCGCGGAGCCTGGTGACAATCGCCGATACGCTCTACTTTGCTGTCAACAACGAAGAGCGGCAACGGGGGACCCTCTACCGTAGCGACCTGGCAATGCAAACCATTGTTCCGCTCAAGAGAATCGGCGGTTTGTGGGTTGATTCGCCCAACACAAGGCTAACAGCAGTGGCCAATGGGATGCTCTTCATTGTTGGCGACGATGGTATCCACGGTGCGGAGGTATGGCGCAGCGATGGCACGACGGAAGGGACGATACTGCTCCGCGACATCAACGAATTTGCCCCCTGATGCCAACTGTTCACATTTGCGGGTGAAACCCTGGGAGCACAAGCATCTTGCCTGCATCCGGGCGGGCAAGATGCTTGCGCTCCCCGAACCCTGAACCCCGAACCCTGCCCCCCTCTCCGTCACACCTCTTCGGCAAAATGGCAGGCCGACCAGTGCCCCGGCAGCTTTTCCTCAAAAGCGGGTTCGTCGGTGGCGCACACGTCCCGCGCCATCCAGCAACGCGGATGGAAGCGACAGCCAGCGGGAGGATTGATGGGGCTTGGCACATCGCCCGTGAGAATAATGCGGTTGCGTTTGATGGTCGGGTCGGGAATGGGGATAGCGGAGATGAGTGCTCTGGTGTAGGGGTGCTTCGGAGCGCGGAAGAGCGATTCACGGCCAGCAAGCTCGACAATTTTTCCAAGATACATCACCGCCACGCGGTCGCTGATATGCTCAACCACGCTCAAATTATGAGCAATGAAGAGGTAGGTCAACCCCAACTCCTGTTGGAGTGAGCGCAACAGGTTGAGCACCTGCGATTGTACGCTGACATCAAGCGCAGAAACCGGCTCATCGCAGATGAGCAGCTTTGGCTCCATAATGAGGGCGCGGGCAATGCCGATGCGCTGTCGCTGCCCGCCAGAAAATTCGTGGGGAAACCGCCGCATATGCCCGGCATGCATCCCCACCCGTTCGAGCACCTCGCGCACCCGCCCGGCCCGCTCTTTTGCCGAGCCGATGCTGTGGATGAGCAACCCTTCGGCAATGCTTTCACCAATAGTCATGCGCGGGTCCAGCGAGGCATAGGGATCTTGAAAGACAATCTGCATATGGCGGCGTAGCGATTTCATACCCCGGCGCGAGGCGGTAGCCACGTCTGTCCCCTCAAACAGGATACGCCCGCCGGTTGGCTCAACCAGGCGAAGGATGGCGCGGGCCACCGTCGTCTTGCCACAACCGCTCTCGCCCACCAGTCCGAGTGTTTCGCCACGTAGCACCCGAAAGCTAACCCCATCAACGGCGCGGGCATACTGGCGTTTGAAAGGAAGGAACCCGTCCCCTTTGACGGGAAAGTATCGTCGCAGGTCCTCAACCTGAAGCAGGGGTTCACTCATGCGCTTCTCATCCTTCGTAATCGTTCAGTTCCCCCACCTGTTCTCCCCGCACCGGGGGGAGGGATTGGGAGGGGGTATGCATTATTCATCAGGCTCCAGGTAGAATGTCAAGGGGTAATTCGCCTCACGGGCCGCGCTATGGGCCGCATAGACCCGCCGTTGTGCTTCATCAAGCGGGAGCGTGATAACATGGGCGCGTCCGCGGTAATGCGCTTCAAGCATCACCTGGACGGCCCGATCATAATCCAGGTCGAAAAACAGGCGCAACGTAATGATGACAAACTCCATCGGAGTTACATCATCATTCCGCACAATGACCCGGTAGGGTTTCTCCATATCTTCTTCACTGACCACAACATACTGGACATCGGTTGTGGTTAGCGGTATTGTCGTTGTCT
Source organism: Chloroflexaceae bacterium (assembly GCA_034436975.1). Classification (GTDB taxonomy): domain Bacteria; phylum Chloroflexota; class Chloroflexia; order Chloroflexales; family Chloroflexaceae; genus JAAUSY01. The sequence continues at coordinate 4,389 of DAOTUE010000019.1, read as the reverse complement.
CAGTCTCTACGTCCGGTTGATTTGCCATAGGTTTGTGCAACTTCCCATAGAGTCTGTCCAAGCAGAGCCGGGTTGTGGCGGATGGTATCCTGCTTTTTCCAGAGGTCGCGTTTGCCCCCGGCGGTTGTTTCCACATAGTCGCGCACCAGCGGGAACACGCCCAGGGTGGCTATGCGCTCTATCTCATCGTCATAGGGCTTGAGCAGATAGATTCCATCGGCGGCATATTGCGCCAGGATGGTCGGGTCAAGATTGTCGCTGCGATTGATGAGCACCACATCCACAACGCCCTCGCCCACCACGTCAAGCAGGCGAGCAATGTGGTTATAGGTTCGGTAGCCATCGGTCTGGCCCGGCTGCGTCGTTGTATTGCAGACAAACACCACAATAGCAGGGGTCCGTTGCAGAGCGGGGGACAGCCCGGAAAAGAGCAGGTTGGCCAGCACCGAGGTCTGGAAGCTGCCCGGCCCGAGCACAACCACGGTTGCCTGTTCTATTGCCTCGATGACAGGGGGATAGGCTGCTGCGCTGGCATCTGAGAGAAAGAGATGATGGATAGGGGCCTTGTTCAGACCACGCACGGCCAGTTCAGTCTGGACCATACTCCCGTCCTCCAGTTCGGCGCAGAGGTCAACATTGGCGGTGGAAACTGGCAGTACCCGGACGGTTGTCCCCACCATCTCCGCCAGTATCTCCACGGCGGTGGCAAAGTTGCCCATCATCTGGGTGAGGGCCGCAAGCATCAGGTTTCCAAAAGCCATGCCATCAAACCGTGGCTCATCCTGCGAAACAAAGCGATACTGTATGAGACGGGCCAGGAGCGACTGTGGGTCGCTCGCCAGCGTTGCTATGGTGTTTCGCACATCGCCGGGGGCGGGCATCCGGACAATTGCTCGCGCAATGCCTGTGCTACGCCCGGTATCGGTGACATTCACCACAGCAGTCCGTGAGGCAAAGTAGGGTTCTGCTCCCCGCAATACCAGGCTCGTCCCGCCCCCACCGCCGATTGCAACAAGACTTCCTCCCTCTTGAGAGGAAGATGGTATCATATCAGTCATCGCATTCCCTCATTATTGCTATGCCCTCTGTGCTTCTGCTCCTGGAGCAACGCTTCATAGAGATCTTTTGTTTTTGCTGCCACAACAGGCCAGTCGAAGTTCCTGCGGACAATCCGCACGCTTTCCGCGCCCCAGGTTGCCCACTGCTCACGCTGCGCGAGGGCCAGGCGTAGCTTGTCGGCCAGGTCGTCCTCGCTACCCGGCTGCACCAGGTAGCCATTTTGCCCATCGAATACCTTGTCGGGGATGCCCCCCACGGCACTGGCAACCACCGGTTTCCGATGGATCATCCCCTCCAGCGTGACCAGCGACGATCCTTCGTAGAGCGTCGGATGGATAACGATGTCCACTTCTTCGTAGAGGCTGTGGAGCAAGCTATCGTCGCCAAGCCGCCCGACAAATGTGACATGGGATGCGAGGCCGGCCTCAGCCACCTGTTGCCGGAGGTGCTGTTCCTCGTGTCCCTGTCCCACAAGCAACCACCGCCAGCGGGCCGGCAGCAGCGAACGGACGCGAGCCAGGGCCGCAACGAGAATATGGTAGCCCTTGTTGCGTTCGAGCCGCCCCACGCTCAGCAGGACAAGATCAGCATTGTCCAGGCCCAGGCGTTCCCGCAGACGTTGGCGCACCCCGCTGCGCACAAACCCCAGGCATTCTTCAGCATCTATGGCACTGGGGATAACAACGACGCGATCTTCTTCGACCCCAAGATAGCGCGGCACATCATCTCGTGTGCAGCTATCGGTGGCAATGACCCGGTCTGCACAGCGGTGCCCATAGGAATAGAGCACGCGAAATGGCGCGTAGGCAAGCCATTTGCGCCAGTCGGGAGTGCGATACTCCTCCAGCCCATGCGGGTTTGCCACAAAGGGGGTGTGTTGCAACAAAGGATCGCGCACGCGGATAGCCCCATAGCCTGTGGCACACAACCCCTGGCTATGGACCACGTCGAACGTGCCGCGCCGGACGGCCTTTGCCACTGTCAACCCCAGCCTCCAGCTATAGGAGGGGTAGTTTATCTGCCGACCGGGGATGCTATTGGGGCGCAACACGGGAGACGTATAGTCGTAGCGCAAAAAGATCATTGAGGACACGCTCCCCGTGAGAAGGTCGGCAGGGCGGGAATAGTTATGTGCTTCTCCTGCCCGAACTTCTTCTGTTGATGCTGATTGTTTATCTGGTTGCTCTTGCTCTCCATCCTGCTCCCCTTCCCGGTGCGGGTGCTGGACATAGAGATGCACGCGAACGCCAAGCCGCACCAGATGGGTGACAAGGTGAAAGACATGGCGTTCGATGCCCCCGAACCCGTGGAGAGGATAGACCACACGGGCCAGCATTGCTAGAGAAATCGGCTTCTCCATATATGAAACTCTGCTTCAATCCTGGCCCGGGCAGCATCGGGTAGCAATGCAGCACGGATAGCATTCAGGGCAAGGCCGGCTATTGCTTCGTCATCCATTCCGAACGTTTGCGCCACCGCCAGGTATTCATCGGTCAGCGTGGTATTGAACAGGGCCGGGTCGTCTGAGTTGAGTGTGACATACAATCCGGCTTTTTGCAAGTGGGGCAGCGGATGGGCAGACAACCCCGGCACAACCCCCAGGCAGACGTTGCTGGTGGGGCAAACCTCCAGCGGTATCTGGCGCGTGCGGAGGATGGCAACCAGGGAGGGATCTTCCAGGCAGCGCACGCCATGCCCAATACGCACTGCGTGGAGCATCTGGATTGCGCCCCATATGCTCTCGGCTCCGGACATCTCCCCGGCATGGGGAATGCTCGGTAGCCCGGCGGCGTTGGCAAGGTCAAAACTGTTCTTAAACTTTGCCGGCGGGTTGTCCGCTTCCGCCCCAGCCAATCCTAGAGCCACAACCCCATCGCTCATCCCACGGATAGCCTGTTTTGCAATTTGCAAGCCCTCTTCCGAGGAAATGCTGCGTGGAATATCCAGGATGATACCCATTGAGGTTGAGAGGGTGGTTTCGGCCCAGGCACGGGCGCGGGCAAGCGCGGCCAGTTGTTCGCGGTAGGGTATTCCCTTGAAATGGGCATGGGTATAGGCTGTGTAGGTCACTTCGCTGTAGACGATATGCTGGGCGGCCTGCCCGGCGAGAAACTCCCGCGCCACCATCTCTATATCTTCTGGCGTGCGAATGCAGTCAGAGATGGTCAGGTAGACATTCACGAAGTGGGAAAAACTGGTAAACCGGTACCACTCGTGTAGCTCCTCAATGGTTGTGGCGGGCAATACCACGCGGTTCCGCCGGGCTAACTCCAGCAACGTTTCCGGCTGGATCGCCCCCTCCAGGTGAACGTGTAGCTCAACTTTTGGCATCGAGCGGATACTTGTCTCAAGCAAAGGTGACATAGCTCAGCAGGCTCAACAGTTCAATTATGCAGTCTCACCACGGAGCCGCTGGAGTTCGGCTTCCATTTTCCGAAGGCAGGATTCGGCTTCCCGAAGGCGGATTTCGGCTTCGGCGCGGGCCCGCATTTCCATCTGCCACTGCGTTTCGGCTTCGGTAGCACGGATTTCGGCTTCGGTGCGGGCCCGCGCTTCCATCTCCAGTTGTTTTTCCGCTCTCACCAATTGCTTTTTCGCTCTGGTGCGCTCCAGGGCTGTGGTGCGGGCGCGGGTCTGCGTCTTCTTGTGCGCCGCTACCTCCTCCGCGTAGTCGCGCAAGTAGATCCGTCGCTTCACATCGAAAAACCGCAACGTCCCTTTTTCAAGGTGCAGTTCCAATCCGAGCACCTGGCTCTCCAGCGACAATCTCCCCCGACTCAGTGGTCTTGGCAAAATCCACGCATACTGCTTTTGCTCACTCAATCGCCGTCCCTTTAGAGCCGGTTCGAGATAGTCTCCCGTCGGGTCATACTGGAAATACTCTCCCACTCCCAGTTTGCGATAGAGTTCGGGTTTCTCCCGCTCATCTCTCAGGCGGGTGGTATTCGAGGTGATCTCAATGACCACATCCGGGCTTTTGCCCTCGACCCAGGTGCGGTAGATGTTCCGATCATGCTTTGCCACGCCAAACACGACAAAGACATCTGGCGCAACGGAGAGCCGATTGTTGCCCTTTTCGTAGTAGATGAGCAGGTTGCCCGATACGTAGACATCCGGGTGCTCGGCGAAGTAGAGATCCAATGCCTCAACCGCGTAGGTCAGCGGCTTGCGTTGAAAATCGCTTTCGGCCATGGGTTCTCCGTCGGTATCGGGGTAGAAGGACTCATCATCGCTGTCTTCCAGTTCTGCCGCGGACATGGGTGCGGGCGGCCACGGTTTGAGCAGCTTTTCCATCGGTTTCCCCTTTCATTGCGTCTGGTTGCTGGCACT
>DAOTUE010000018.1:0-2843 GCA_034436975.1 Chloroflexaceae bacterium | reverse complement strand
GATGTTGTCCACGGGCGTATCATCCTCGGTAATCAGATGGTCCACAGAAGGCCAGGCTTCTGGCGACAGCACAACAAGCTGGTCGCCCTCCTGCGCGATGATCTCGGTGGCAGGCAGGGTGGCGGTGTCATGCTCGTGATATTCTGTGCTCATGGTCGGCTCCTTTTGCGTGGTATTCTTTCCTTGCTTTGCTACCAGCATACCCGAAACTACGTGCTGTGGCAACAGAACAACATATATATACCCTATGACAACATGACCTACTATTGGGAGTAGTGGTACAATGTCATGGAAAGGGGAAACGAAAGGCGAAGCTATGGAACAGGTCTATATGATCAAGTTGACGATTGTGGTAGAGCGGTCTGTCTATGAACCACACCTTGCGGCCCACCTGAACTACTTGCAGGAACTTAAACAGCGTGGCGTTCTTCTGCTCTCTGGCCCGTTTGGCGACCGCAGCGGCGGGATGGTCCTCATTCGGGCTACGAGCCATGAGGAAGCGGAAACAATAGCTCGCAACGATCCCCTCGTGAGCGGCGGTGTGGATACCTACGAACTACGTGAGTGGCAGATTACCGACGGTTTGCCCGAAACCATTTCCATTCGCCCGATTGCCCCCTGACCCCTCGATGGATATGGCTGTTGGAGACAACGTCATGCGTGAGCACGGTTTGACAACCAGCGAAACGACGGTAAAAAAACGTATTGAGATCTCGGAACCATGTGCTGACCGGCTGCGTCTCCTGGCCCAGGATCACCGGATAAGCGAGGATCAGATTATTGAAGATGCGCTTAACATTCTCTTCTCGCTATTTGATAATCTGGACCCGCAGGCCCAGCAGCGCGGTTGGCTCATTCTCCCCGAAAAACTCCTCTCCACAATGCACCGCCGCAATACCGATGGGTCGCTCCTGCGGCAGGGCACGATGAGTTATGAAGAATTTCTCGAATGGGCTGATGAAGATATGTTGACCGAATGGGTAGATGGCGAGGTCATTATTGCCAGCCCTTCGAGTGACCGCGATAGAGTCATCCGTGAGTTCTTGCATAATGTCCTGCGTATTTTTGTTGGTGTCAAGAACCAGGGTATTGTCCGCACGGCCCGCTTTCAGATGAAGCTCAAACGCTCCGGGCGCGAGCCTGACCTCTTTTTTATTACGACAGAACACCTCGACCGTCTGAAGCCGACCTTTCTCGATGGACCCGCCGATATGGTTGTGGAGATTGCCTCGTCCGAGAGCATCTACCGTGACCGCGGCGAAAAATTCTATGAGTATGAGCAGGCAGGCATTGCAGAATACATCCTCATTGACCCGATGCGACAGTGGGTTGAGACCTATAGTCTGGGGAGCCACGGGCACTACCAGACCGTTTTCAATGGCGGCGTGGGGGTATTTTATTCCACGGTTATCAAGGGGTTCTGGTTGCGGGCCGAGTGGCTCTGGTCCCCTCCCCCTATTCTCCAGGCCCTCCGTGAAATGGGGCTTATTAGCCAGGACGCGCAGTACAACGGCAACGTTTAGTCCGGTTTACCCGTTGCTTTCGTAATCGTTCACGGTATTTGGGCAATCCCTGATTCCTGGGTACGCAAGCGTCTCGCTTGCCCCACTGGAGGGACGCAGCCCCTCCCAATCCATCCCCCCGCTGGAGGGATGACAGGTGGGGGGCTGAACGATTACTTGCTTTCTGTGCTGGTTTCGTCAAACAGTGGGGTACTCAGGTAGCGTTCGCCATTGCTGGCAGCAATAAACACAATGAGTTTTTCTGCGTGTTCCGGGCGACGGGCAAGCTGCATAGCTGCGCTTGCTGCTGCACCGCTGCTAATACCCACCAGTAGCCCTTCCTCGTGGGCCAGTCGCCGTGCCATTGCAAACGATTCTTCGTTGCCCACCTGGACAATCTCATCAATGATAGCAGTGTTGAGCACCTCTGGAATAAACCCGGCCCCTATTCCCTGGATCTTGTGTGAGCCAGATGGTCCTCCCGACAATACGGGCGAGCCGGCCGGCTCGACAGCCACGATATGACACTCCGGCTTGCGCTCCTTGAGCACCTCGCCAACCCCCGTGATTGTCCCGCCAGTCCCCACGCCAGCAACCAGTATATCTATCTGGCCCGCGGTATCGTTCCATATTTCTTCGGCGGTGGTGCAGCGATGGATGTCGGGGTTGGCCTGGTTTTTAAACTGCTGTGGCATAAAGCCATCGGGAAGTCCGGTCAGTATCCCTTCGGCGCGGCAAATAGCCCCATGCATTCCCTCGCTACCTGGCGTGAGAACCACCTCGGCCCCAAACCCTGCAAGCAGTTTGCGCCGCTCAATGCTCATGGTTTCGGGCATTGTGAGGATGAGACGATACCCTTTTGCTGCGGCAGCCATGGCCAGGGCAATACCGGTATTGCCGCTTGTTGGCTCAACCAGAACAGTTTTGCCAGGTGTTATTGTGCCTTCACGCTCGGCTGCTTCTATCATTGCCAGTCCGATCCGATCTTTCACGCTCCCGCCGGGGTTGAAGTATTCGAGTTTGGCGACAACAGTCGCCGAGGTGTTGTTCACGCGGTTGAGCCGAACCAGCGGGGTATTGCCTATCAATTCAGTAATGCTGCTGGCTATTTTTTGCATGCTTTCGCCTCCTGACTTTTGCTGAGTGCTCTATCCCTGTGTTCGGTCTTCCCCCGGTCTGGCCTACGGGACTTCGGTCGGAGATGGCGTTGTTGTGGCTTCGGGGATAGCGGGAGTCGCTTCCAACGGGTCTTCAACAGGTACATCATCCCTGGGTTGGGAGACCAGCTCGCGGTGTATCCAGCCGGTGTTGCTCCCATTATCATTATCATTATCATTATCA
>DAOTUE010000017.1:0-5857 GCA_034436975.1 Chloroflexaceae bacterium | reverse complement strand
GGGTCGTCAATGGTGCCAAAAAGCTGGTAGATGAGGGGGCTATTGTTTTCGGGTTCTTCATCGTAAAATTCGTGCCGACGCTCAATGTAGGTATTCCAGGGGCAGTAGGCAACGTGTGGCTGTTTGCCCGCGGCAAGCACGGCCTGTTGGAGCAGGTTATCGGTGTTGGTGGTGATGTAGGTAGAAAAGGGCATAGTTGCGAGAACCCGGTGCGGCTCAAGCGGGTTGCGCTCGCGATGGTGTGCGCCAACGTGCTCCAGGAGCCGCAGGAGCGGGGCCTGCTGCAAATCGTTGGGGATGTCCGGGTAGAGTCGTAACAGTTCTTTTCGCAGGTATTCCTGGAGTTCCTCGTGGGGGAAGTATCGCTCTCCCTGGTTGACCGCCAGATATTGCGCCACCTGGGGCAGGTCGTCGCGGGCGTGCGGCTCAAGCGGGAAGTTATACGTTTCGGCCCATCGCTGCGCGATCTCCTGGTGTGAGCCGAGCAGGTGCTCTGTGAGATCCGGCCCCAGGATGGGGGTGCAGCGGTTGCGGCGGATGTGGCGCAGCAGAGCCGGCCAGCGGTTGAAGTCGGGGCGGTCGTCGGCAAAGCCGGGCACATACCAGAGGCTCCCGCTTTTGAGACGCATAAAGAGGACGGGTACCCACCAATCGTGTCGTTCGCGCACGGCCCCGCGCCCGACAGCAACGGCGCGGTCAATCTGCCCATCGCGCAGCAATTCTTCAAAAAAGACCGGCATAAAGGTTGCCACGGTTTTCATCGTGACATTGCCCTGCATCGCCAGCACCGAGGGGATGCCGGCCTCGGCCAACCCCGGACCAAGTGCGGCCAGCACCCCCTCATCACTGCTACGGGCATCTTCGCCGCTGCCCGCGCTTTCGCACGAAGCCAGCACCACAAGCATCGGGCGGTGTTGTAGCTCTCGTATCTGGGTAATCAGTTCGCGGCCGGGGGTGACAGCACTCTCCCCCTGCTCATCCTCCAGCCACAGATACGGCTCGCCCTTGATCATCGCCCCGTGCCCGATGAGGTAGAGAATGTCGTAGCCATCGCGCAGGTGGTCAATGATGGCGTTGAGCGTCGGGGGGTGGGGGTCGGAAACAACAGAAGAAGCCAGCTCGGTGATGGGGATTGTGCCAAGCCCCTCCCGCGCCCGCGCCAGTTCCCCCGCCACATCAACCGATGCGAGCGGTTGCCCATCCGGGGCATATTCCGAAACGTTTGTCGGGTTTGCCACAATCACGAGGGCCCGCAGGTCCGATTTTGCCTTGCGCCGCACGGGCCGCCAGTCGGTGCTACTCAGATAGCGCGAAAAGAGCACCGTTTCGCTGGTCAACAACATGTATTCCTGGTCCGGGCCAAGCAGCGTTTCCCAGCGCAGGCTATGGAGTTCGGGTGCGCTCGGCCCGATGAGCAAACGCAACCGCAGCGGAACATCCAGCGATTGCGCCACGCTCCGTGCTTGCCCGAACACCTTCGCCACATCCGAAGAGGCAAACAATCGCTCACTGAGATGCTTGCCGTAGCCATCGGGGTCAAGCGCATAGCTCCGCAGCAAGTCCGGGTCAACCTGGATGAAGACCGGCTCGCGGCGGGTCAACCGTATATCTGCATCGCTCTGCGGACTGCTAAAGCGCATCTCAACGACATAGTTTGTCGCATCTCGACGGTGTAGCCCGATTTCAAGGTCAGCGTATATACTCATCTTTCAACGCATCTCCGAATTCTGCTCTACCAGGCGGCGGGCCGCAGCCCGATAGGCCGAGGCACGACAGACATACTCGCGGGTGTAGGAATTGGACCGTATCTGGTCGGGGCGCACAATCCCCTGGTTGTGCCAGGATGCGAGCACCTGCCAGTTCACGTCCACTCCCTCGGACCAGGCGCGATACACCCCTCGCTCCAGGTTTGCCGCCAGATATTCAATCGCCAGTTCATCCTGGACAAGCTCTTCGGTAAGGGCCGCAAAGAGTTCAGCCCGCGAGTGGTAGTTCTCTGGCACAATCGCACTTCCTTCTACCCGGAGCGGGATTGTCAGGCTCAGGGTCGGCTCCGCCAGCGGCACCCGCTGCTGGACAATCTCCAGAGCCACCGACGGGCGCAGGTTCGAGGGCCAGACACTGAAATTGCTCCCCATCCCGCGGCGGTTTGCGACAATCTGCATCTCCTGGTAGGCCGGGGTCAACACCCGCAACAGTTCTATATCATCCTCCAGCCAGCCATTGTGTTCATTATACAGCACAAGTGCAATCACCTGTGCAAACTCTGTCTGGCTCATACCGGAGAGGTGGGGGCGATTGTGGCGGGCCGCCGCCGCCAGAATGGTCGGGCGGAGTTCGATAAGGCGGGCGGCAAATTCCGTGCGGACGTAGGGTTCGATAAACAGGGGGGCGGAGGGGGATGCTGTTGACTGCCAACTATGCGGCCCAGGTTTGCTCTGGCCCCCTTCCTCTCCGGAGACCATATGCAGGGCGGGGCATTCGATGGGTCGCCAGCCGCTCGTCATCAGCCGGGGCCCGTTCTCGTGCCACCAGTTGAGGGACAGAGGGAACGGCGGCGCGGTCCATTGCGCCAGCAAAAACAGGAGCGTCAACCCACAGAGCCAGAACAATCGCAACATGAAGCCAGATGCTGCGTCGTCCTCTCGTTGCTTTCTCGTGGTGCTTTTTCCTCTCTTTCGGATATGTCGCATAGGGTTGCTTCTGCTCACTCGTGTTGCGGTTGTGGCCCGACCCGTTTCGCTCAAGACAAATTGTACCACGTTTATGGTGATATATTGGTCAACGTCTCTATGATACCTTTGCAAAAGCACATTGCGTCTCTCTCTGCGTTCGTTGTAGCTCAAAAACTGTAATCGTTCACAGTGTTTGGGCAATCCCCAATCGCTGGGAGCGCAAGTGTCTCGCTTGCCCCGATGCGGACGTGCCCCCCTCCCAATCCATCCCCCCCGACGGGGGAGGACAGGTGGGGGGGCTGAACGCTTACCAAAAACTGGTTTAATCGCAGGAAGAAAAACTTGCACGGGAGCGTTGTCCGGGGTATGATGGGCACAACAACGAATACCCGGTCTGTTTACCGGTTTCCTCACAAACACGGGTAGAGAATTGGGCAAGGGATGACAAACTATGCAAAGATGGAACCAGAATACCGTTTTATAGAGATAGGGGTATGCCGCTCCGATGTTATCCAGAGAGCAGGATTATTTCAATCCTATGAGTCCAGTTGAAGCATCACCTTCGCTTGATATGCGGACCAGTGCGCTGTTGCGCATTGTGTCTGCTATCGAGACAGCGACAACACTTGATGAGCTGCTGCTGCTAAGCCTGAACGAGTTTACGCAGTTGCTTGAAGTTTCTCACGGCGCAATTGTGATGTTGAAGGATGACAACGTTACTACCCAGTTGATTGGGACGTATCCTCCCCGTGTGAATCTGGCCCCCCCGGTTCCACTCTCCGAAACATCCTTTATGCAAGAGATCATAACAACGCGCCAATCTATCCAGATTTTCGATGTTCAGGAAGTAGAAGAAAATTCGCCCTACATCGAACTCTTGAAAGAGGAACCTATCCACTCGATTCTGATTGTCCCGATGGTCTCTCAAGACCGTGTGACCGGGTTTCTCACGCTTGGCGATGTTGGCGAACCACGAACGTTTACCCAGAACGAAGTGGCCCTGGCCCGTCTGTTGGCCGGGCAACTTTCGGCAGCTATCACGTCGTTTGCTGTCACCGATGCCGCGCAACGCCGCAGCGCAGAGCTTGCCACGCTGAACGACATTGCCGCGGCTGTCACTTCGTCGCTCGACCCCCGCGAGGTATACCATGTCGTGGTGCAGAAACTCAATGAGTATTTTCGCGTGGATGCTGGCTCGCTCCTGATGCGTGATGAGGTGACGGGAGACCTGGAATTTGTGATGACTCTGGAAGCCGGCGAAGAAAAACTCGTCGGCGTAGTTGTGCCGCGGGGAGAGGGCGTGGCTGGCTATGTGGCGGAAAAGCAGCGGTACGCAATTGTCTTGAATCCCGAAGAAGACCCCCGCTTCTATCGCAAAATCAGCGAAAAAACAGGCTTTCCCTCGCGCTCAATCCTCTGTGTGCCAATGGTGGTGAAGGGGCGCACTATCGGGGTTATCGAGATGCTCAACAAGCGGGAAGGTGAATTTACCGAAGAAGATGCCAACCGGTTGCTGCGGATGGCCACAACTATTGGTGTTGCGATAGAAAATGCACGCCTGTTTCAGCAGGTCGCCACCGGGCGCGACCGCCTCGAAGCCATCCTCAACTCCAATACCGACGGGATCTTGATGGCCGATAACCACGGAATTGTTGTCACGGTCAACCCGAAAGCAGCGCAGATCCTCCAGAAAAGTCAGGACGAAGTTCTCGGCTGCGCCATCCAGGACCTGCTGAACGAACTGCGCCAACGAGCACTGGATGTGAACACCCCACCCTGGCTCAGCGATGCAATCAATTCCTCAGAAATTGTGGAACTGGAGCTAGGGACACAACAATACTCCTTCCTGCGGCAACTTTCGCTCCCCGTGCGAGATGCTCAGGGTACGGTGATGGGCCAGCTCGTGTTGCTCCAGGATATTTCCCAGGAACGCGAACTCTCCCAACTGCGCGATGATTACACCGGGATGCTCATCCACGATCTGCGGGCCCCCCTCACGGCTATTATGAATGGGATTACGATGGTGCGTCGTGGTCTTGGCGGGCCCATCTCCGAACAACAAAACGAACTCCTCGGTATTGCCTACCAGAGTAGCCAGACGATGCTCGAAATGGTCAATACACTGCTCGACATCTCCAAAATGGAACAGGGACGGATGAATCTGACTATTGAGGCGTTTCCGATTGCGCCGGTCATCGAAGAGACGTTGGATCGGTTGCGGGCCTTTGCCGAAGCGCATCGCGTGACGTTTCGCCAGGAGATACCGGAAACGTTGCCAATGCTTGAAGCAGACCGCGAAAAGATGGTCCGTATTTTGCAAAACCTCATTGACAACGCTATCAAGTATTCGCCAAATGGGGGCGAGGTGTTGCTCGGCACTTCGACCATCGCGGTCAACCATCGCGGCAAGGTAGAATCTGGCAAGATAGATCCCCGCTACTTCATCCCTACCCCGGTGATGCCGCCGGAACTGGACGAGGGATACTGGCAGGTTTTCTGGATAGCAGACCAGGGACCGGGCATCCCCCCCCAGTACCATGAGCGCATTTTCGAGAAGTTCGGGCAGGTCCGTAGCCGCAAAGTGCGCGGGACCGGACTGGGCCTGACATTTTGCCGGCTCGCTGTAGAATCCCATCACGGGCGCATCTGGGTTGAGAGTGTGGAGGGCGAGGGGAGCACCTTTGCCCTGGTTTTGCCAATGAACAGCATCACTCCCTCACCATAGAGGACAGAAAAAGCCACAAAACCACAAAGAACACAAAGGCAACCCCTGGGAGCGCAAGCGTCCCGCTTGCATCGGGGCGGGCAAGATGCCCACGCTCCCAGAGATGATTACTCGACGTTATTATCCGCCGGTATTCTCCGCTTGCTCCTCCGTATCAGTTACCCGCTCCGTTGAGGTAATCGCCTGCGTGTCGGTAATGGTGTGGGTGCCCGTAATCGCCTGCGTGTCGGTAATGGTGTGGGTGCCCGTAATCGCCTGCGTGTCGGTAATGGTGTGGGTGCCCGTAATCGCCTGCGTCCCGGTCACTGCCTGCGTACTTGCGGTGTCGGTTACGGTCTGCGTCCCCGTTACTGTCCCCGTTGGCGTGATGGTCTGCGTCCCGGTCACTGCCTGCGTACTTGCGGTGTCGGTTATGGTCTGCGTCCCCGTTACTGTCCCCGTTGGCGTGATGGTCTGC
>DAOTUE010000016.1:0-42904 GCA_034436975.1 Chloroflexaceae bacterium | reverse complement strand
TTCCGCGTCAGTCTCTTCTACGTCTTCCGCGTCGGTCTCTTCCGTGTCCTCAGTGTCTTCCGCGTCGGTCTCCTCGGTGGGGGCGGGGGTGTGGGTTGGTTGCTCCCTTATTGACTCCGATGTTTTGATGCACCCACTTGCCGCAACAAGCACCAGCACCAGAGCCAGCAATACTGCTGACAACCGTCCCAGTCCATAGAGAGATCGCATCATGCCTTTCTCCTTTTTCTTCCAATCCATTCCCAGTAATCGTTCAAGCCCCCCACCTGTCCTCCCCTCGCTGGGGGGAGGGATTGGGAGGGAGGCGCGTCCGCATCGGGGCAAGCGAGACGCTTGCGTACCCAGGCATCAGGAATTGCCCAGATACCGTGAACGATTACCTTGTATCTACTGAGAGGGGAAAACGTTATGAATGAGGCCGTATCCAACGGGTATGATTCTGAAGCCGATGAGGAAGAGCGAAAACACGCGAACGGATTGCGGGCTTTTGCCACACTAGGGGCGTTTCTCGAAGAGGATGGATGGCACGCGCAGCGCATTGAAGATAAATTCGCGTATCGGGCCTACTACTACGGGCGCAATGGAGAGATCCGCTGCTATGCCCAGATACGGGTAGATTTGCAGCAGTTTATTTTCTATGCGGTGGCAACATTCCGTGTTGCCGAAGAAGTTCGCCCGCAGGTTGCCGAATACATTACCCGCGCCAACTTTGGCTTGCGGATTGGCAACTTCGAGATGGACTACTCCGATGGCGAGGTGCGCTACAAGTGTGGGTTGGATTTTGAAGGGGAAATGCTGACCCCAAGCCTGATCAAATACAATTCCTATCCGGCGGTGCAGACAATGGACCACTATTTGCCAGGGTTGCTCAAGGTTGCCTTCGGCGGGCAGTTGCCAGCCGAGGCGATAGCCGAAGTCGAAGGGCGAAACGCACAACCCTAGCTTTCTGTGGCTATTCAGGCAGGAGGGAGATGCTTTTTTCATCCCCAAAAGCAGAAGATAAAATACCTCTCACCTATGCCATTGCCAGCAGCTCCCACGGGCATGTACTCCTTGCTGCAACAGAGCGGGGAACCTGCTTTCTTGCCCTGGGCGACAGTGAGGACGATGTGATCATGGCGTTGGCAAGAAGCGAGTTTTTCTTCAAAGCAGCATTTGTGCGCAATGATAACCTCCTGCGCCCCTGGGTTGAGCAGGTTTGCGATTATCTTGCAGGCAAAACCACGACAATAGCCATTCCCCTCAATCTCCTCTATGGGACCGACTTTCAGCGACAGGTGTGGGATGCGCTGAAAACCATCCCCTATGGCGAAACCCGCTCATATGGCGAGGTGGCTACAAGCCTCGGCAACCCGAAGGGTGCTCGTGCGGTGGCCCGTGCCTGCGCCGCCAACCAGGTTGCCCTGGTCATCCCCTGCCATCGGGTCATCCAGTCCGATGGCTCTCCCGGTGGCTATGGCGGGGGAGTTGAGCGAAAGCTGGCCCTGCTGGCGATGGAACGCCAGCATAAGGGGGATCATACCCGATCACCTGAATAGTCTCACCGCCCCATAGGTGAGGGTATGAGCCACAATTGTCAGGGAGTAGAGAGGCATGTGTGTCGCTCTGACAAAGGCTATAGCGAGAGAACATAGCAAACATATGAGGGGAGCCGCGCTCCTCTCGCGGAGAAAGGAATACCAGATTTATGGCACCACTGGACTTGCTCAATCAAAAACTTGGTCATTTTGAGATCCTCTCCGAACTGGGGCGCGGGGGGATGGGGGTTGTCTACAAGGCCCGCCAGACTACGTTGAACCGCATTGTTGCGCTGAAAGTGTTGCCCCCCGAACTCTCCCTTGATGCAAACTATATTGCTCGTTTTGAGCGGGAGGCGCAAAATGCCGCACGGCTGGAACATGCCAATATTATCCCCATCTATGAGGTGGGCGAGGCCAACAATATGCACTATATCGCCATGCGCTACATTGATGGGGAAACGCTCCGCGAGGTGATGCAACGAGAGGGGGCAATGCGGACCGAGCGGGCTATTGAGTTGCTCACGCCTATCTGTGCGGCCCTCGACTATGCCCACAACAACCAGGTTATCCACCGCGACATCAAGCCATCGAACATTATGATTTCTCGTGATGGAACGCTCTACCTGGCCGATTTTGGCCTGGCCCGCGAAATGGGCGCAACATCGGGGCTAACCGTGACCGGTATGGTGATGGGCACGCCCGACTATATGTCGCCCGAACAGGCCCAGGGCTTGCCGAACATCGGCCCGCCCACCGACATCTACGCGATGGGGATTATTCTCTACCAGATGCTTACCGGCAATCTCCCCTTTGAGTCGAGCACGCCAATGGGAATGGTGTCGGCGCGAGTGATGTATGCGCCAAAGCCGCCGACCGATTTCCGCAGCGATATACCTCCCGAAGTGGAAGATGTGGTTATGCAGACGCTGGCCCGCAAGCCCGAAGCCCGCTACCAGCGGGCCGGTGAGATGATACGCCAGCTCCGCCGGGCGGTAAACCTTTCGACACCGGCTCAAGGGGTTCCCACGTATGCCTTCCCTCCCGACCAGATTTCGCACCCCCACACACCCACCCCTATGCCCTATGTTGGGCATCCGCCCACGCCGTATAGCCACCCGCCCACACCACATAGTCACCCTTCCACGCCGCAGCGTCACCCGCCCACGCCACAGAGCCACCCGCCTACGCCACAGAGCCACCCGCCCACGCCGCAGGGATATACCCCCACAGCTTACAGCCCTCCAACCCCCCTACCATCCCCTGCCAGCGGGCCGGCTCCGAAGTCGGACCGGAAGCGAGGCCCGGGCCTGTTCATAGGTCTGGGGATTGGCGGGGTGCTGCTGCTCATCGTGATTGTTGCAGCGGTGAGTTTTATCGTTTCGTTTTCCAATAATACGGCCAGCAATCTGATACGCCCTCCGACAAGTGCAGCAACCACACCAGCGGACGAGTTGGCTGCATCTGGAGACTCCGACGTTGCCCGCCTGTTGCAAGAAGGAACGGAAGCCCTGCAACGACGCGGCGGGATGGACGATGCCATCACAGCCTATCAGCAGGTGCTTGAGCGTGAGCCAGACAATGTCACCGCGCTCTCGCAGCTTGCGTTCATCCATAGCTTGCGCTTCCACTATAAACGGACGGAAGAGCTGGCCCGTGCGGCCATTGATGCCGACCCGAAGGCCGCTTTTGCCTATGTTGTTCTGGCAGATGCGCTTGATGATCACCGCGAAACCTTCGACGAGGCCCGTGATGCCCTCAACCAGGCCATCACCCTGGCCCCGGACCTTTCGTTTGCCTATGCGATACGGGCAGAGACACGGGCCGGACTGGCCCACGACACGAACGACAACGAGATGCTTCAGCAAGCCATTGCAGATGCAGACCGGGCTATTGAACTGGCGAACAACGAAGACAACTTGATGAAAGCCCTGGCCCATAGTGCTCGTGGCTCGGTCTATAATCATGAATACTTGATGACTGAAGACCAGACAAAACTGACGCTTGCTGTCGAAGAATTCAACAAGGCCATTGGCCTGCAAAACCAGATTGCCTATTTTGCTGCGAGATTGGGCGATTTCTACAATCAGCAAGCGAGAGATGACCTGGACCGCGGACGTGAAGAAGAAGCAAAGCAGAAGTTCGACCTTGCTGTCCAGAAGTTTCAAGAAGCACTGACCATTGATCCCAGTTATGCGCATGCCCACAATGGCCTGGGATGGAATGCCTTCTACCGCGACGATTATGCCAGGGCGTTGGAGGAGTTCGACCGGGCCATTGCCATAGACCCCGCCAATGTTGATGCCTTTTTCGGCAAGAACGCAGTCTACCGCAACCAGGACCCTCCCAACTACGAAATGGCCATTGACGTACTCAACCAGGCCGCCGCTGTTGCCCCACAAAACGATCAGGTCCTCTCGTGGATGGGGTGGACCTACCTGGACCAGGGAGAAGTGGGTGCAGCAACCGAGCAGTTTCGGCAGGCCCTCCAGCTCAACCCGAACAGTGCCGAGGCCCACAGCGGCCTGGGTTGGGCCGCCTATCGGCAAAATGATTATGAGGAAGCCGAAACTCACTTTCGGCGGGTTCTCGAACTTGCCCCGAACAGTGCCGAGGCCCACACTGCTCTGGGATGGTCCCTCGGGTTCCAGCACAAGTATGCTGAGGCGGAGCGTCATCTACGCCGTGCTATCGAACTCAGCCCTTCAAACCTGGATGCCTACCTGGGGCTGGCCTCTGTGCTGGAGGAGACAGACCGCCCCGATGAGGCCCGCCAAATGTATGAAAAGGTACTCGAACTCGACCCGGACAATCAGAACGCACGGAGTGGGGTGGAGCGGGTTAGCCAGTAATCGCGCAGCAATCTCCTCTGAGTAATGAGAAACAGCCTGACCGAGCGTCAGGCTGTCGTCGTTTTCGCCTTTTCCGTTTTCCCTTTTCAAGCACCATAGGCCCTGGCTTGTGGTTGCTCCCTTCCTTCCTCTTGCAATCGGCGGGCCAGTTCGCTCCGAACCGCGGCCGTTTTTCCTTCGCCCATTTCAACGTTCAATGTATCCCAGAGCCACTTCCAGGCTTCCGATTGTTTTCCCGCTGCCAACCGTCCATTTTCCTTTTGCTCCGGCCTGTTGCCATTGTTGCCCATATGCACTGTATGTGCATGGTTGAGCTTCATCTGGTGCGCCATTTCTGTATGACACCATTCTTTCGCCTGTTCAACGGTTTGAAATAAGCAACCGGCCCAGATGCGCCAGTGGGGGGTTGCGACATATTCCAGATAGGCCGTCCAGTGATACCCGTTGCTGCAAGGGGAAACCACAGCGTGCCATCCTTGCTCTGTTATTTCCCATGCTGGTTTGTGCGATGGGTGAACTCTTGCCATAATAGACCCTCCTCCCTGTATCGGCACCAATCCACCTTTGTAACTCCATTGTAACTTACCGAGTCAGGAATTGTCAACACCAAGATATTGGCCAGCTTCGCTATCCACAAACCAGATCAGCTTGCTCGCCGGTGCGGGCGGCTGGATACGCTGAGCTGGCCAGCGGTGCGGGTCGGGGGGGCCTTGCAACGTTGCGTGGATGGCTTCGGCTTTTTCGGCTCCTGTGGCGAGGAATAGCACACAGGCCGCATGGCTCAGGGTTGTCGCGGTCAGCGAAACGCGCTGCGGTGGCGGTTTGGGCGCATTCTCAACAGCAACAACAAGGATGTCTTCAGAGGTGTCGAGGGCGGGGTGGTGGGGAAAGAGTGAGGCCGTATGCCCATCGGCTCCAATACCGAGGATAACCAGGTCAAACAGCCCTTCTCCCATTTCCAGGGTCATCTCGACCATTCGCGCATAGATTGTCGCTGCTTTGTGGGGTGTGGGATAGTGCGTGGGAATGGGGTAGACCTGGTCCTGGGGAATAGGGACATGCATAAGAAAACTATCGCGGGCCATCTGGTAGTTGCTTTCCCCATCGGCGTAGGGGACATAGCGTTCATCTCCCCACACCACATGCACCTGCTCCCAGGGAACCTGGCTGTGGAAGGGTTCGTCGCTCAAACGCTGGTAGAGTCCGCGGGGAGTGTTACCACCTGCCAGCACAATGGTGAAGGTGTCCCGCTCTGCAACCCGTTCCTGTATCAACGTTGCTACATATTCGGCAGCAGCCTGCTGCACTGCTGCGCTGTCAGGCCGAATGATAATTTCTGGTTGGATACTCATGGTCTTTTCTTCCCCTTTCTTTCTTCCAGCAGTGCCAGGGTTTGTGTGCGCATTTCTTGATGGTTTTCTCCGCGGATATACCGCTGACAGGTTGTCCAGAAGCCCGTAAGCACCCGCAAGGCTTGCAACCGCTCGTAGTCGCCGGGGGAGAGCGGAGCAACAGCGGTGTAGCCTTCGATTAACCCCATCCGCCATTCTTGCGGGTGAAGCAGGGCTATCCCCCAGGCCAGATCCAGCAACCCGTCCCCGCCAACAATGGGGCCAGGATCAACCAGGGCCTCCAGATTGGCTTTTCCTCCGGTTGTGCAACGAACCGCATACGGGCTGATTTTACCATGAATCAGGCGGGGGGAAGAAATGCTCGTTGCAAGCGTGCTCCGCAGGGTGTGGATAGTGTCCCGTTCCGTTTTGTCAAAGAGGGATGCCGCAGCAGTTTCGGGCGCGAGCCGGGCGTGGAGCGCGGTAAGCGCGTGATGCCAGTCGGGAATGGTCCAGCGTCCGGTTGCGTCGGGCCCGCCCCACCCCGGCGTAGCCACGCGGTGCATGCGCCGCAAAACCTGCCCCACCTGGCGGGCCGCCGAACGCAGCAGGGGAGGCGTTTCAAGGTGAGCCGCAACCGTCCCACCCACATAGTTCTCGATGATGTAGGCAAAGGGAACCAGTTGCCCGCTTGTGTCATACTGGATAATCTGTGCTGCCGGCAAATGGTGCGCGGCCATCGTCCGCCCAAAGTAGATCTCGCGGGAGAGGGTGGTTTCGGGCGCAATGCGGAGGACAACATCCTGGCTGGCCAGCGAGAGACGGATGAGGATATGGTGGTCGGTCTTTCCCAGCAGGGCCACCCGTTCGGGGCGCACGTTCTTTGCCCGAATGATAAGGGCCGTATATTCGCCAAGCCGATTGAGCACTCTGCGCCAGGCCTCGGTATACAGGGGATCGCCGGGGGGGATGTGGTGATTGAGATGGGTACAGCTTGTTATCGCCATTTGTTATCGCCAGAGGATGGGAAGATAGAGCGAATGAGAGGGAAAAGCGGGGGTTGGCGGCAGGGCCAACGTAGCTCTGGGAGTGCTCCCCACTGGCGGTTCCAGCGGCTCACTCGCCGGGGGTGCATAGGTAATACTGGCGTGGGCCGGGCGTGGGGAGATGTTGCCGGGCCGGTCGGCGGCCCACACCTGAATGTGCTTGCTGCCCGCTGTGGGGGCGAGCCGCCAGGTATAGGTTGTGGCGCGGGTGTGCGTTAGCCAGCCGGAGTGCTGCACCGGGAGCCACCACTCCACGCTCTCCCCATCCGGCTCAAGTGTGTATCCGTATTCAACAACGAGCAGCAATACGCTATCGTTCAGGTTCATAGTTTCCCACAGTTCTGAAATCGCTATTTCAAGCGTCACGGTTGGCTGTGTCGTTGTCGTTGCCAGGCCATTGTCCCGGCTAACAATAGCGAAGTCGCGTATTGTTGGGGGGGTGGTGTCCAACCGCGGGGGAAGCACAACAAGCGTGCGGCTAATCTGGTTGTTGTGCTCAATCGTTTCGGCTATGGCTTGTTCCGGGTCAATTGTTGCTGTCAGCGTACAGGTTCCCGCGGCGGGGGGAGTCCAGTCTGTCGTTGCGTTGCGGGTACTGGCAGGTGGCAGCAACGGGATAGTCGCCCGTTCAAGAATAACAGGATTGTCCCCCTCCTCCTGCTCATCGTTATACACACACCGGACCGCAAAATCAACCGAGACACTGTATATAGTCTCGCGCCCTCCGTAGCGATGAACGGGGAGCTGCACCTGCACTGGCTCATGGGCCCGCAGGGTCGGCGGATCGAGCGAAAGTTCGAGCGGAGAGCCAGTGAGGTCGTCATTGGCGGGGGTGTAGAACGTGTAGCTATCAGAGCGGGTGGCGTGCATTCCTTCGGATGTGGTCAGGGTCAGCGGATAGGTGCCGGGGGGGAGCGTAACGGGGGGGATGTGGGCCTGGAGATGGGTGCCACTGATACGGGTCGGGGTCAGCGGCAGGGTGCCAAGTGTTGCAGTAATCCCCTGGGTAAAGTTCAATCCGTAGATATTGAACGAGTGCGATACGATGGATGGCCCGTATGGCCCGTATGGATCGGGGTTGCCAGTTGCTCCCCCCTCCGGAAGGGTCTTTTCGATGCGTGGCGGGCCTGATGAAAGGGTGGTCCAGGCCAGGGGGAGCGTGTTCATCTGCCCATCGGGGTTACTCAATGCAAGGTTGCAGGTGCCAGAGGGAAGACCGGCGGGCACCACGGCGCGGATATGTCCACTGTCCACCACGGTGGCACGCTCAAGTGGGCGGTTGCAGAGCGTTGCGCTTGCACCCATCATAAAGCCGCTACCGGAGATATAGACCGGTGTGCTGCTGTCGGTGTGGCCTTCCGATGGGTTTATTGCTTCAATATGGGGAGGCGAATAGCCAGAGCGAATGAAGATCGGGCTACTGGTGACGGACAGATGAGCATCTGCTCCCTGCACATCGGGAGGGAGCGGCGCACCACTGCGGCTTGTGGCCTGCTGGAGATTCAGCAGGGGGAGCGTGATCGTGACCGGCTGGCTTGCTGGCCTGGTTGACCAGAGTATATCTACATAGCCATCGGTGTGAGAAAAGCGGTAGGCTTCGATAGCATCCCCGTAGCTGGCGATGGCTGCCGGGCGGAGGTCGCTCCCACGCACCTGGCGGATGAAGTGCTGGTAGGCGGTGTAGGGGGGGCGGGGGGTGTAGCTGCGGTCGAGCAACCCGGCGGAGAGCCAGCCAGACTCGTGCAGAGTATACCAGACATAGCTCTGCACCCCGACCGACATGGCGCGGGCAAGCTGGCGCACGAGGTGATCAGCCTGAGCCTCGAAGAAGGGGGACTCGTGGGGTGGAGATGCAACCAGGCCTGTCTCATTGAGAAAGAGGGGGCGTTCATCTTCAATGCCGTACCGCTGCATCGTTTCGCGGAGAAAACGCACTTTGCCCACGGTTGCCCCCCCCCACGCGGCCCATTGCTCATTCTGGCGGTCCGGGTCCATCTGTACATCCCCGGTGTGTTGCGGGGAGGTCAGGGCCGGGCGACGCGCTTCTTCTGCGGTCAGACGGTGCATTCTTGCCCTGGTTCTTGCGTCGTCCCCTGCACTGGTTGCCGCGACTCCCTCATACCACACATAAACGTGAAACCCCACAATGTCGAAGAAATCGCCCGCGCCGGAGAGGAGTATCCCCTCGAAGAACCGTTCGGGCTTGCCGAAGGCGGGGTCCTGCGTGTCGGGTCGGTCGAGGGCCAGCCCCCCGATGAGCACCTGTGCATCGGGGTTGCTCTCCCTGATGGCGGGGACGACGGCCTGGAGCATTGCGCCATAGTGTCTGCCGCCATAGTAGGGGTCGTCAATATCCCCCCAGCAACCGAAAAACCGCTGCAATTCCTCGCTCAACAACCGCGGATCTACGTCTACCTCGTTTCCCAGTTCCCAGTAGCGCACTTCGTAGGGGGGCGGGCTGTAGCGGGCCACCAGTTCGCGCAGAAAAGCGGCGTAATTGGCAAAGTGGGCTTCCTCAATGGCCCCGCAACGGGCGTGCTCATAGCTTCCTGTGGCGGGGTTCCAGTAGGGTTTTGTGGCCCAGGCGGGATTGTCGTCTACAACGACAATGGGAATAAGTCCGGCCTGTCGGGCCGCCAGCAGCTCTTGCTCGAAGGTTTCCAGAGCATCCCAATGGTAGATGCGCTCCTCATCGGGCTGAATCGAGAGCCAGCTCACGGTGTTGAGCCGTATCCAGGTTGCGCCCAGTTGCCGGGCGTAGGCGAAAACCTGCGGATGGGTTATGCGCCCTGTGTTGGTCTCGAAACCGAACGGGGGGAGGGTGGTCAGGAGATCAGCGGTCAGGGGGCGGGATGCCGGGGCCGGGAGGCGAGGGGCGGGGGACAGGGGGCTACCACATTCGCCTGGATAGTTGATAGAACCACAAAGGCACAAAGGACACAGAGGCGTATGGTTTCCCTTTGTGTTCTCTGTGTCTTTGTGGTTGAACTGCTCTTCTGAAAATGGCATCAGGGGCCGGGGGCAGAGTGGGGTGTCGCACGAGTGCGCGGTTATGAGCCGAACCTGGGGGAAGGTAGCCAGGAGGGCCCCGACCAGCAGCAGGAACCAGAGAGACCGTTTTCGTATGGGATGGAGAAAACGCAAGAACATAGAGACGTGCTTACCCTGATTGTGATTGTTGCGATTGCCACTCGACAATGAGCGAGCCGGCCTGCTTGCTGTTGAGTTCCTGCGCCGCCACGCCAAACCGCTGGTGCGTCTCGTCGTCCAGGCTCAGCCCGCGCTCCCGCGCCAGTTGCAGCAGGGCGCGGTACTGGCGGTCCATAATGGGCACTTCTTCCGAGAGCGCGGGCGACTCGCCCCGTTGCCGGGCCTGCCCCGACGTTTGTGCTTGATAGAGCACCCCGCGCTCTTCGGCAACCCGCTTCAGCGTATCTATGAAACTCGAAGCCTGCCCCTTGTTCATCGTCAGCATATCTACCCCCTGCTCACGGGCATAGTTGCCGAGATCCTCGCGGCTCCAGCCCAGGTCGGAGACCAGCCG
The DNA here is from genome assembly GCA_034436975.1 of Chloroflexaceae bacterium. GTDB lineage: Bacteria > Chloroflexota > Chloroflexia > Chloroflexales > Chloroflexaceae > JAAUSY01. The sequence continues at coordinate 32,614 of DAOTUE010000016.1, read as the reverse complement.
GTTGATGTAGCTGCGCTGGTTGTCGCTGGCGGGCGCGTCGGGGTTGCGAATGGGCACAGGAGCAGATGTGGCGGGGTGGTTCTCCCGGAGTGTCGCCATCTGACCTTCCAGCGATTCGCGTTGCGCCTGGTAGATACGCTCCCCAAGCGCAACGGCCTGCTGAATATCGTCATCGCTCGCATCGAGCGGCAACGTTACGCTCTCTTCAATGGTAATGTAGTCGTCGCCGAGGCGAAGCGCGGCCCGCAGCGTGCGGGTTATTGTTCTCTCTTCATTCGGCATCGTGGGTGCTCCTTGTTGTACCAGTGATGAGTGTAATGTTTCTACCTTCCTTCCCTCTTTTGGTCATCAGCTATCCCCCGCGTCCCCTCTGGCGGGTTGTTGTCCAGCCAGGCTTGCAGGTCGTCACTGCTGGCAAAGTCGTAGGCAGCATCAAAAAGCTGTTCTAGCTGTACCCGCGAGAGTTTGCCCATCCGTTCCTCCAGGTCTGGAGAAAGCAATCCGATGCGCTTCGTCAGGAAACGTCGGGTCAGGTTGCGTGCCTCTTCCAGAAGACCTTCCTGTTTCCCTTCCAGAAGACCTTCCTGTTTCCCTTCCAGAAGACCTTTTTGCCAACCCTCTCGAATGCCTTCCTCTTTCCAGGTTGTTGTCAGTTCCATTGTGACCTCCTGTTCTTGTGGTGATAGTTTCGCCAGTTCTTCTTGAAATTGCGTCTCCTCTTGCTCCGTGAGGCGCAGGTAGGTATTGATAAACCCTGAGACCAATCGCTTCCGCGCTGCATCTAACCCCAGTTGAGCCAGCAACCGTAAGCTAGAGAGCAACACCCTGGGCCGCTCGTGCGGCTCCATGCCAGCAGCAGGGTGATTGATTTTTCTATCCGTTATAAAGGCAAATTCACGATCCGATCAATCCATTCCTCAGCTTCACTTGCCTCCCAAAACAATTCTATCTGTTCAGACAGATCCCTTACAGAAAGGCGTGAAGAAGCGACAAAAATACCCCAGTGAGATTTTTCTGCTGCTACGTGCTCGCCGTAGTGTTCCATCATACTGCGTCGGTTTCTGGTAATAAGGGCACGTTGCGCCGGTCCCAGGTAGGACAAGATGTCAGGATCGGGCGTTGCCAGAGGTGGAGCACCAGGCTCACCGATACGCAGAACATCAATCAGCGGGTTTCGATGATGGATTGCCGATTTTGTATAAAGTGCCAGATGTTCATCAAGGAGAAAGCGCATTTTCATTCCGCCCCTCGCTGCCGCGCCCGCTCGGCCATCAGGGCCTGCATCCGTCTGGCCACGGGTGGTAGCTCCCGGGCCTGGAGTTCGCGCCAGTGCTGCTCGCGCCACGCCCGCACACGGGCAAGGTAGGCTTCGACCTCCTGGCGGTACTGGTGGTAGTAGGTGATGGTTGCGTATACCTCCACCGGTTGCAAGGTCCCGTAGTACCTGACAATCTCTTCCGGGGAATACCCCTCAAGGTAGAGTTCGAGCACATCATCTATCCCAATACGGTGCCCTTTGATACGGATGTCTTCCGGGTGGAGAAAGGTGAAGTAGTCTTCAAGCTGCATGATGGTCTCCTTTTGATTGCCATATGTATCTTACCATCAGCGATCAAGGTAAATTGATAACATTAGGAGTTACGCATTTGGGGAACAGGAATGGCTACCGTTGCCGTTTTAGCGCATCACAAAGCCAAACTCCGAATCAGGACAAGAAGGCCATTTTAGGGCTTTCCAATGCAGTCTATCTTGACCAAGCGTTTCAACTGCGTAACTCCTAATATCTATCTGGTAGGAACTTCCGAAAGACTAACAATGCAATTTCTTGATAGCCCGCGCCTATCCAAATGGGCAAAAATCTGCTCTTCAACGTATTCTCTTGAGCAACCGGAGCTATATTTCCAGGCTTGCCCGGCAGCTCCAATTACTGTAATGGTCAGTCCGGGTTCAATAATTGTGGAAACATCTGAGCATTCTGGTTTGAGATTTCTACCATCAGGGAACCATAGATCTGCTTGGACAAAACTATCTCCTGAAGCAATGTTTATATCTTGTCCTTGACCATTTACCGTGGTCCAGGGGCCCAACGAGAGAGCACCTGTACAGGTATCAGATTCTGGTGAAAAGGTTGGCTGCGCCCCCCCCCGCCTCCTCCCCCCCACCCGGTGCGGAAATAGCAGGGGTTCCCGAAGTGCTGGTGTTGTCGCGGGGCCATATTTCAGACCAGTTATATATGATGGCTACGAGCACGCCCCCCAACGCCATGATAGACGCAGCAATTATATAGGCCCAATTCTGTACTCCAGATGGCTTGTCTGGCATAATCAGTCTTTTCTGTCTCCACTCTTCTCATACCCGAACACGCACAACCACCCATATTGTACCACTTCATAAGAATAAGGATGACTGGCAATCAGGCAATTTCCCACCATGAGACAGGCCAGGGAAAACACCCCTATGGTATGGTATAATCGAAAGAGAAAAGACTGCAGCCGGGGATCTCTCTATGCCTTCATCACATACACCACACTGGCTCCACTCGCTACCATTGCTGCTTCGTTCGCTGATGGTTTCTCTGGTGGGGGGCGTGCTGCTGGTAGCCGGGTTGCTGGTAGTCCACCGCAGTTTTGAGAATATGCTGATCTATCCTACCGATTTCACGCAGGATTATGCCGCAGCAATGGCTCTACGAACCGGGCAACCTCTCTACACCCATTTTACCGAGAGCGAACTGCAACATTTGCTCCCTGGCTATGAGCAGATCCGTTCGACAGGTCAAGGAAAGATGAGTTTCCATCCTCCTTCTACTGCGCTTTTCTTTGTACCATTAACGCTGCTCCCCTACCAGGCTGCGGCCTTCGGGTGGGGGATACTCCTGCTGCTGCTCACATTCGCCAGTGTGTGGATTATCGTGAGAGAAATGCGGCTACAGTTGCCAATACCCAGGTGGATTGTGCTGGTCGGCTTGATATTGTGCTGGTACCCGGTTGTCCTCAACATTGCATTTGGGCAATTGTCCCTCATCCTCACGGCGTGTCTTGTGGGAAGCTGGTGGCTGCTGCGGCAGCAACGCGAGATCGGGGCTGGCGTACTTATTGGGCTTGCCACGCTGATCAAGCTCTTTCCCGGACTGCTCTTCCTCTACCTGCTGTTGCGGGGACGCTGGCGGTCTTTTGTAGCGGGAAGCGCAACGATGGGAGTCGGCGGGTTGTTGCTGCTGGCAACAGTCGGGGGAGGCGATATACTCCACTACGTCACAACCATTGCCCCGCTGAATGTTGAGCGATACGGAGCTTACCCGATGAATGCTTCTATCACCGGGGCGATACACCGTTTGTTTGAAACCAACCCTTTTGTGGAGCCACTGGCAACGGCTCCCCAGGTCGGGGCATTGCTCATCGGGTTCATAAGTGCTGGCGTGCTTCTCGTGTTGCTGGTTTGCCTATGGCACGGACCACCAACGCCGCAAAAGGACGACCGGACCTTCGCGCTTTTTTGTGTGGCGATGCTTCTCCTTTCTCCCATCACCTGGAACCATGCATTTCCCATTTTGATGATTCCGCTTGGTCTTCTGCTCCGCGATATTCAGCAGCAGCCATCCCGAACCCGTATTCTGCTGTTCATCGTTCTGCTGATGTCCTTTTCGCTCCCCGATATTCAGATTGCCAGATACCTGCTCCACCTGCACGCGCCCGATCTTATTTCCTGGTTTGCCGGCCTGGTCTTTCTTGTGCCAACAGGGGGGTTGCTCCTGTGCTGGTTGATGCTCTGCTCCCAATGGCAAAACGGGGTGCTACACCAGAAACCAGGAGCAGAACCACAAGATTGCTATTCCCAAAATGGAGAGATACGACAGGATGGTCCCCATGTGTAACTATCTTGCTGGCCCGTTTGCCCGCGTTCGCCATATCCTGGTAGCCCACCGGGAGCGTTTTTTGATTGGTCTGATAGTGATTGTCGGATTGGTTGTCCTTAGAGCTTCTTTGTGGATGGACGCGATTATCAACCGCCGCTCTGGGCCCTCCAGATAGAGCTATCGGGCGGATCGGCCTATGGGGAAGCGATGGATGCTCGCTTCCGAAGCGATTACGATGAGCCGTTTGCATCGGGAGGGTTTGCCTATCCGTTGCCCGCCATGTGGCTTGCGCTCCCGCTCGTCGTGCTGCCCGAATGGGCCATCGGTCCGGTCTGGTGTGTGCTTGAGGGGGGGAGTGTACTGGTAGGGTTGCTCTTGCTGCGAATGCCGCGATCCTTACTCTTCTTTTTGCCGCTTCCCCTGGGGTTTATCTTGCAGCAGGTCACAGTGTTGCTGGTCGGGTTGCTCCTGATCGGGGTGTGGGCCTGGCAGACACGCCGATGGTGGCTGCTCGCGGCAATTGTTGCGCTCACTATTGCGGCCAAGCCCCAGACAACGCTGCTGGTGGCGGGGGTGCTGGCTCTGCTGGCCCTGCGGGAGGGGGCCTGGTATCCATTGCTGGTCTGCGGGCTTGCGGTTGCCTTGCCCACCTTTGCCCTGGAGCCGACCTGGATTTCCCAGTGGTTCGCTGCGGTCGAGCAATACCGCACGGCAATTGGAATGCACGGAATATGGCAGTGGGTGCCGGTAGGCTTGCTGCTGCTCTTCCTGCGGCAGTATTGGTCCGGACTGGCGGTGTTCCAGGTCGCGTTCTTTCCTACGCTCTTTGGCTATACCTTGCTCCCCTTGCTCATTGGCTATATTGATGCTGCGGTGCGGCGGTTTGCGCTGCTGGCTGTGGCGGGGTCGTGGGTATCGGTGCTGCTGGTGGGGGGGCGGCCGGAGTGGTTGCTTATGGGGTTGTGCTATCTTGTGCCAATGGTCATCGGGGGGATACATGAGAAAAAATCACAAAGACAAACCCTGTAACCTCCCCTGACCTTGCTGCATCCAACAGGGTAGAGAATTCCTGCAAAGCATATAAATGATAGTTTTCTTGTATCAATCCAGGAAAGAACCAGGAAAGAAGAAAGCCAGAAATTAAGGAGAATGCTGGATGAAAGTATCACGGCGGACCTTTCTGAAGGGTCTTGCGGCAGCGGGCGCGGCCGGAGCCGCCACAAGCCTCCTCTCTGCAGAGGATGCCTATGCCGCAGTGAGCGAAAATTCGTATGCAACATTGATTGATCTAACAAAATGTGATGGGTGCGTCTGGCGCGATATGCCCGCCTGCGTGGAAGCGTGCCGCACGGCAAACGCGCACAAATTCCCCGAACCCGACCCGGAGATGCTCAAGCCCTACTGGCCGCAACCAAAATTTGAGGACTGGAGCGACAAACGTCATATCACCTCGCGGCTCACCCCCTACAACTGGATCTTCGTGCAGAAGGTCAGCGTCACGGTGGATGGGCAACAGACAGAAGTTCATGTGCCCCGCCGCTGTATGCACTGCGACAACCCGCCCTGTGTCAAACTCTGCCCATTCGGGTCAAACATCAAAACCCTGGAAGGTCCCGTCTATATCAACGAAAACCTGTGTATGGGAGGGGCCAAGTGCCGCGATGTCTGCCCCTGGAGCGTCCCGCAGCGGCAGGCGGGGGTGGGGCCCTACACCGCCATAGATCCTGTGCCCGCCGGCGGGGGGGTGATGTACAAATGTGACCTGTGTCGCGACCGATTGCAGCAGGGGCAGGAGCCGGCCTGTATGGAACAGTGCCCCAACAACGCCATGCTTATCGGCACTCGTAGCGAAATCTACGCCCGCGCCGAAGAACTGCGCGAACAATACGACGGCTATATCTATGGCAAAGCTGAAAATGGCGGCACTTCGACGCTCTACGTTTCGGCAGTCCCCTTTGAGGCTATTGACGAAGCGATTACCGCGCAGGCCGAACAGCCTGAGAAGACAATGCGAATGCACAACCCGGAGAATATGCTGTCCAGGCACGTCAACTGGAAAACCGTTGTGCTGGCCGCGCCCCTGGTGGGGGCCCTGGGGGCCTTTACGGCCACACTCTCGAAAGATGCAAAAAGTACAAAAAACACCACACCCGACACCATAACGCCAGAAAACCAACCAGAAAGCCAGCTAGAGCAAGAACTACAGGGAGGATCTCAGAAGAAACCAGAGGAGACAACCCATGAAGAAAGATAACGTATTGCGCCATTCTCTCTCCGTTCGGCTAACTCACTGGACCATCGCAATAAGCGGCTTTATCCTGCTCTTTTCGGGCATCGGGCAGATGCCGGTGTACCGACGCTACAATGTCATCAAGATCCCCGGTATGGGGTGGGCAGACAACTATGAGATAACCTATGTGATGCACCTGGTCGGGGCAGTCCTCTTCACCGTGGCCATCTTCTTTCATATCGTCTACTATCTCCGGCGCAAGGAGTTCGACGCAATGCCCAAAAAGGGAGATGTCCGCGAGAGCATCCATATCATCAAAGCGATGGTGACAGGCAAGAAGGAACCGCCCCACGAGAAGTTTCTGGCTGAGCAACGGCTCGCCTATGCCGCCATCGGCATTGTGTCGCTCGTGCTGGTCGTCACCGGTCTTATCAAAGTTGCCAAAAACTTCAATATCGTGCTTGAGCCAACGTTCCTGACCATCGTCACGCTGATACATACAGCAGCAACGCCAGTGTTTTTGTTGCTGGTCATTGCCCACCTTGCTGCTTTTGCCCTCAAGCCCAACTGGCCCTTGCTCCCCTCAATGTTCACGGGAAAAGTTAGCAGGGCCTATGCACAGGAGCGGCACCCGCTCTGGTATGCGAAGCTGGCCCCGGCAACGATACCGGCAACAGAAACCAGAACAGGAGCAACACAACCAGAAGCAGCAACCACAGCAAGGGCAGACACTGAGCAGGGAACATCGTCTTCATCATCATCTGCTGCTGCCGCACCGCCGCACGCGGCCACATCTCCCGACCCCGCCAGTGCTCGGAAGTGATACCATTTCCTGGTCAACCGTCTAACCACAAAGGCACGGAGAACGCAAAGAGAAGATGTTTGCCCTCTGTGCTCTTTGTGCCTTTGTGGTTTTCTCAACTCAACTATCCAGGTGGATGACAAACCCATACGGAGGTGCAATTACGAGCCATACGAGAGCATACCGGCCCACACCTGCACATTCTCATAGCGGGTTTCGCGTCCGTCGTTGCTGCGGACCAGGATGGAGTAGGTGCCCGGCTCCAGCTCAACAGCCCCATACCAGCCATCCGCCGATGCCGGGATGTCGCGCACCCATTCCCCCTCGCGGAAGAGCGAGATTGCCGCATCGGGAATAACCTCGCCATCTATTGAGGCCACCCCCTGCAAAATCCCTGTGGTGGGGTTGGCTATCCAGGGCCACGTCGGGGCGCGGGCCGGCTGCGAAAAGACCGTTGCGCGGAGATAGTCCATAAACTCGCGCCGCCGCTCCATATCGCAGCCAACAAACAATTCGTGGTAGGCATAGAGCGACACTCCCCCCAGTTTGCGCCCATTGATGCCATATTCCAATGCTCGCTGGATCTGGGCGATATTCTGGTCGGGCGAATTGAGCCAGGAGCCAAGCCCCGCAACAATCGTTCTTTTGCCCATATGCGCACGATCCCAGTTTATCCAGCCGGTATACCAGTCGCGGGTGCGGGTTTTCCCCTCGTCAAAGTAGTGCATGGGAACGGCAAAATCAACAATCCCCTCTTCCAGCCAGCTCCGCCAGTCTTGAAAGACCTTTGCGTAGGCCGCCGAGTTTGGCCAGTCTTCGAGCGTGTAGGAGCCAAGCCCCCCCCAGGTGATGGCCGCAATGCTGACCTCAATATCCATCTTGATAGCCTTGCTGCGAATGTAGAGCCGCCGCATCAGTTCGGTCATACGGTCGCGCCGCCACTGGCTCCAGGCCGGGTCCGAAGGGTGGGGCCAGTTGTCGGGGGGCAGGCCGTGGGCTCGATTGAACCGGTCCACACTCACGCGGTTGTACCCATAGGATTGCCCCGTATAGCGGATGAAATCGAAGTGGACCCCATCCAGGTCGGGGTAGTTGTGCAGCAGGTTCTCAACCACTGTCTCCATATAGTGGATAGCGGAAGGGTGGCCAAAATCCAGGTCGCCAACTTGAGTGCGGTTGTAGGTGGCGGTTGTCCAGCGTTCGGGGTCGGGAACATCGGGGCCGTGGGTGGTGCAGACATGGGACGGGTGGCCACGCAGTGGGTCGCGGTTGCGGCAGGCTACCGAGACAACCAGCCACGCATGGACTTTCACCCCGTGGGCGTGTCCCTTTGCAATGAGGTAATCCAGTGCATCGAATTCATTGGCCGGGGCGAGCAAATCATCGGCGGCTCGCGGCTCAAAGCTGCGGGTATACCAGGAGTCCCCGTGCCGACGCATCTGTACAATCACGGTATTGGCATTGGCCCGTACCACGTTCCCTATCAGTTCATCCACCTGGGCATGATTCCGAAACCCGTTATTGTAGGACGAAGCCCAGAACGCACGCATTTCCTCAATGGGTTGTTCTTCGGCGTAGACGGCAGGGGCAGGAACAGTGGGAGACGAAAGCGGCGACCCGCCGGCGGGGATCATTGTTAGAGCCAGCGTGAGTATCGGGACAATGAGAACAAACAATAAGTAACGATAAAAACGATAGAACAGGCTTCGATTCCGACTCGACATCTTTACGCATCCTCCTTCGGGAATACCAGAGCTGTTACGTCATCATACCGTCCGGCTACTGCTGTGGCCGGGGAAGAGTTTTGCATCAGGGTCTATAAACATTTTGGCACTGTTGACAGCAATAGCGGCCTGGGCAAAGCCTACCGCTATCAGGTCGAGTTTCACCTGGGTTCCGGCAATGTCCCCCGCCGCAAACACTCCCGGTATCGAGGTAGACTGATCCGGGTTGACGGTGATAGCCCGCTTTTCAATGGGAATGCCCCAGTTCTTAATCGGCCCCAGGTCGGCCTTGAAACCGAGCGTGAGCAACACTGCATCCACCTCAATATCCTGTGTTTCCTGCGTCTTATTGTGAACGAGCGTTGCCCGCTCCACCTTCTCGCTCCCATGCACCTGCTGAAGCTCGGTAAAGAGCAACACATTGACCGGCGAGGCCAGGAGTGTCTCCACACTCGACTCGTGGGCGCGAAACTTGTCGCGGCGATGGACGAGAGTAATCTCTTTTGCCACATCTTGCAGGTTCAGGGCCCAATCTACCGCGCTATCTCCCCCCCCGACAATGAGGAGTCGTTTGCCCGCAAACTCGGCCTTGTCTTTGACAAAGTAGTAGATCCCGCGATCTTCCAGATCCGAAATCCCTGGAACAGCCAGTTTGTTGGGCGCAAACGCCCCCACGCCAGCGGCAATGAGCACGGAGCGGGTCTGGTAGGTTTGCCTGTTGGTGGTAATATCCAGCAGGACAGGGGCTTCGCCATCGTGGGAAGTCAGACCAGTCACCTGCTCGCCCAGTCTGAGCGTCGGGTTATACTGGAGGGCCTGCTCAACCAGGTTGCGAACCAGGTCTTTGGCAAGAATTTTCGGGAAGCCGGGCACATCGTAGATGTATTTTTCGGGGTAGAGCGCAATAAGTTGCCCCCCCATTTCTGGCAGCGCATCTATGAGCAGGGTGCGCATGCCGCGGACACCCGCATAAAACGTCCCGAACAATCCAGCCGGCCCGGCCCCAACAATGGCGATGTCGAAGATTGGTTCGTGAGATTTCTGTTCATGTTCAACCATAGTCTCCTCTCCTCTTTCAGCCAGCACATAAATCAATAACCGGGAGGTATGAATATATGCAATACAGATGACGGTAAGGATACCCTATCTTGACCGTTTTCGCAACATCGCTCCTGCCCCTGCACAGTCAGGTTTCTAGGAAAACTCTGGGAGCGCAAGCGTCCTGCTTGCATCGGGGCAGGTGCGCCCCCCTCCGAATCCCTCCCCCCCCGTGGGGGGAGGACAGGTGGGGGGACTGAACGATTACAACGGACTGGTATCAGAAATTGGGTGGGAGCGTCTCGCTGAGCGTTTCGGTTGCCGTTATGCCGGTGGTCAGGGTAGGGGTTTTTGCCCAGGGAGGGTGGATGAGCGAAGGAATGATTAGCTCTTGCCCAACCTGGAGCACGTCCGGCTCGGTCAGGCCATTGGCCACAAGAATCTCTTGCACCGTGGTATGGTATCGTTCGGCCAGGCCGCTCAGCGTATCGCCATCCCGGACAATGTAGAGGCCCGCGGGCGTGGGGGTTGGACGAATTTGCAAGGTATAGGCCGTCGCCGTGGCCTCAATATCCAACGTGGGAGCCGGGGTAATATAGAGCACAGCCGGCAGTGTGGGATTATTGGTGGGGGGGGGGTCCGGGATGTCGCAGGCCGCAAGAACGAAGCAGAATGAAACCAGAAACAACCAGCGCACCATAGCACAATCTCCCTCGACGTATAAGAAGAAAGACAGTATACTACCTTACATACCCACCAGATGATAGCAGCAAAAAGATGCTGATGCAAGTTGGAAAAGCAGGGAGCATCCCCCCCAAGAAGCACAGCATTAGCATGCACAAAACCTGCTACAATACAAGCAACCACATCTTCCATCATCAATGGGGAGGGGAAAGAACACAACATGGGACACTTGCTTTGGAAACAGAAACATATGGTCGAGGACGCTCAGGAAACTCAGAACAACAAAGATCCTCAGAAGATGGAAATTGCCCGTCTGCGCCAGCGAATTGCCAGGCTGGAAGAGGAGAACACAAAACTACGAACCCGGCTAGAAGAACAGGCCAACGAACCCTGGACCCAGGGTATGCAAGGGGTGGCGATTGTCCAGGATGGGCGGTTTGTCTTTGTCAATTCGGCAATGGCGAAGATGACCGGCTATGATCTGGATGAACTGCTGGCTATGGAGCCAGACGAGATTCAACTCTGTCTGCACCCCGATGATCGCCGCTGGGTCTGGATGCAGTGGCAGGAAACCGGGGCAAAAGAGCCGCTTCACTACGAGTATCGCTTCATCCACCGCGAAGGGTCCATCCGCTGGTTTGAAACCTATACCGCTCCGATGCAGTATCGCGGAAACATGGCAATGCAGGGGTCGTTTATCGAAATCACCGAGCGCAAAAAGGCGGAAGAAACGCTCCGCAACGCACACCAGCAACTCGAAAAGCGCGTGCAGGACCGCACCGCCGAACTTTCGCAAATCAACCGGATGCTTCAGTCGGAGATTGCCGAGCGCAATCGCATTGCCGATGCCTTACACGAAAGCGAAGAAAAATTCCGTCGCTTCTTTGAGCAATCCTACGATGGGTTGGTGTTGTGCGACAACAAAGGCACGGTTATTGAGTGGAACCGCGGCAAAGAGCGCATCTGGGGCATTAGCCGCGAGGATGTGCTGGGCCGCCCCATCTGGGATGTGATCTACCAGGGCACTGCAGAAGAACACCGCTCGCTGGAGACGTATGAATGGATTAAACAGGCTACTCAGGATCTCCTGAACAAGGACTATGCCGATTTCCCGATGCGCGAGCAGTGGGTCGGGCGCGAGGTGCAACGCCCCGACGGGAGCCGACGGACCATCCATTCGCTTGTCTTTCCCATCCAGACAGACCGCGGCTTGTTGCTAGGGAGCATCACCCGCGATATTACCGAGCGCAAGCGGGCCGAAACAACGCTGCAACGACACGACGCAATTATGGAATCCATCGGAGCTATTGCCGAAATGTTCTTGCAAACAGCGAACATTGAACAAAACATCGTGGCGATGCTGGAGCGATTGGGGAATGCGGCAAAGGTCAACCGGGTCTACATCTTTGAGAATGAGATTGCCGCCGATGGCTCGCTTCTGATGAGCCAGCGGTATGAGTGGGTTGCGCCCGGCACACTCCCCCAGATAGGCAACCCCGACCTCCAGCACCTCCCCTATGAGGCAGGGGGATTCTCGCGGTGGCTCAACACGCTTTGCCAGGGACAACCCATCTGTGGCGAGGTACAGACATTTCCCCCTGAAGAGCGCGGCATTCTGGAAAACCAGGACATTCGCTCTATCGCGGTGGTCCCCATTTTTGTTGGGCAGCGATGGTGGGGGTTTATCGGGTTTGACGATTGCGAGCAGTGCCACACCTGGTCTGCCCCCGAAGTGAGCATCCTGCGGGCCGCGGCAACCATCCTCGGCGCGGCCATCCAGCAGCAACGGGCCCAGGATGCCATCCAGGAGAGTGAACAGAAATTCCGCAGCTTCTTTGAGCAATCTACCGATAGCCTGGTGCTGGTCAGTGGGCAGGGGATTATTCTCGAATGGAACCAGGGAGCCAGACACCTCTGGAGGATAGAGCGCGAGGAAGCCGTCGGACAATATATCTGGGATGTGCAGTTTCGCTTTGCTGCCGAGGGCCGCCGCACCCACGAAAACTATCAGCAAGTGCGCAAATCTATTCTCGAAATTCTCAGAAACGGGAAGGTTCCTTTTCCCAATCGCTGGCAGGGGCAGGATGTGCGGTTGCTCGACGGCTCCTATCGCTCTATCCATTCGCTTGTGTTTCCCATCAGCACCGACAAAGAAATGCTGCTTGGGAGCATCTCCCGCGATGTCACCGAACTCAAACGCACCGAAGAGGAGCTACGCAAATCTCGCGAGGAAGCCGAAACTGCGGCCCGCACCAAATCGGAGTTTCTGGCCAATATGAGCCACGAAATCCGTACCCCCATGAACGCTGTTATCGGGATGACCAGCCTCCTGCTTGATACCATCCTCACGCCGGAGCAGCGCGACTATGTGCAAACCATACGGATGAGCGGCGAAACCCTGCTCACGCTTATCAACGATATTCTCGACTTTTCCAAGATAGAAGCCGGCAAGCTCGACCTGGAGCAACAACCCTTTAATCTACGCGAATGCGTGGAAGAAGCGTTTGAACTACTTTTCACGAAAGCTGCCGAGAAGGGGCTTGACGTGGCCTATACCATTGCCCCCACCCTGCCAGTAGATTTTGTTGGCGATATTACACGGGTGCGCCAGATCCTTGTCAACTTGCTGAGCAATGCGATCAAGTTTACCGAGAAGGGTGAGGTTGTTGTTGCGGTGGATGGCAAGCCCGTTTTGGGAGCAGCAGATACGCCATCCCTCGCTGCATCCCATCAACCCTCCCCCCTGCCCGAACATCCCGAAGCATCCACCACGGAGAGCCAGCCACAGTACGAAATCGCTATCAGTGTGCGTGATACGGGTATTGGCATTCCTCCCGACCGGGTCAATCGCCTTTTCCAGTCATTCAGTCAGGCCGACACCTCGATGACGCGCAAATATGGCGGTACTGGCCTGGGCCTGGTCATCAGCGAGCGGCTCGCCCAGATGATGGGGGGAAGTATCCGTGTGGAAAGCACCGAGGGCAGAGGCTCTACATTTCACATTACTCTGAAACTTGGCATAGCCCCTCCGCAGCAATACCCCTATATGGAGGCGGACCACCCCTACCTGAAAAACCACCGTGTTCTTGTGGTTGATGACAACGACACAAACCGCGAAATCCTGGCCCACCAGCTCGCCTACTGGGGGATGGTTGTACGGGCCACGCCCTCGGACAGCGAAGCCCTGGACTGGATTTTGCGGGAGGCGGGAGACCCGTTTGACCTGGCTATCCTCGATATGAATATGCCCGAAATGGATGGGCTGACACTGGCTGAAAAGATTCGCACCCGCTACGATGCCCGCGCCCTCCCGCTCATTCTCTGGACCTCACTCATGTCGCGCCGCGATGTTGAGCGGAGCGCAGCGGTTGAGATTGCCGCCACGCTCTCCAAGCCCGTCCGCCCGGCGGTGCTCTATGATATGCTGGTGGGTTTTTTCGAGCGCAAGCCGCGAGAAATTATTCCCCCTACCTACTGGGGAGATATTGACCGGCAGATGGGCGAAAAGCGACCCTTACGGATCTTGCTGGCCGAAGATAACGCCGTCAACCAGAAAGTCGCCTTGCGGTTGCTGGAAAAACTGGGCTATCGGGCCGACATTGCCTCAAACGGCCTGGAGGTCATCCACGCGATGGACCGGTTGCCCTACGACCTCATTCTCATGGATGTCCAGATGCCAGAAATGGACGGGGTTGAGGCGACGCGCTATATCCGCAGCCATTGGGCCAGCAAGAAACGACCTCGCATTGTGGCGATGACGGCCCACGCCCTGGAGGGCACCCGCGAATGGTTACTCAAAGAAGGAATGGACGATTACGTAAGCAAGCCGGTGCGAATTGAAGAAATGGTCGCAGCGTTACAGCGGGTTCAGCACGACGAAGCTCTGGCAGAGTACACAGGAGAGAGGGTCCCTATGGTGAAACGAGATACTGCGGAAGGGGGAGAACAGGCTGACCATTCGCCCCCCGCCCGGCCCGAACCCGAAGCCAGACCATTCCAGGCCGCACCGCCAGAATCGCCCCACCAGAAAGCATCACACCAGGAAGCATCGCCCATTGATGAAACCGCCCTGGACAACTTTCTGGAGATGATGGGTACGCCTGCTCTGGGCAAGGAGATTATCGCCCTCTATTTGCGGGATACGCCCACACTTCTGGGCAATCTCCGGCAAGCTCTCAACGACAACGATACCGCGCTCTTTACCCGTTCGGCCCATTCGCTCAAGTCGAGTAGCGCACAACTGGGAGCGTTGTCTCTCTCGGAGAAAGCGAAAGAGATGGAGATGATGGGACGAAAGAGAGATTTTGCGGAGGGAGAACAACTCGTTGCGCTGGCTGAAACAATATACGAGAACGTTCGCTCTGTCCTGGCCACCCGGTTGGAAAAACTGTGAATTATGTTTCATTCTGAGTTGCAGAACCCTTGTCAATGTGGTACAGTTAAGCAGGATACAGATTTTTTCATAATGAGAAGTTAAGGATACGGCCAATGACTGAAGCGGACGAATCGCTCAAAGCAGAAAATGCCACCCTCAAGGAGCGTGTGGCAGAACTGGAAGCAACACTTGCAAAAAACCAGCAAATCATCGAAAAAATCCCGCAACTTGTCTATGTGTATGACGTTATCGCCCAGAAAAACGTCATGTCGAACCGCGAACTCATAGATATGCTTGGCTACACGCCGGAGCAACTGTTGGAGATGGGCGATTCGGTGTTGGCCCAGGTTATTCACCCCGAAGACCTGGCCAGCGTCATCCCCAACCATTTTGCCCGCCTCGCCGCGGCCCGTGATGGCGAGGCGGTTGAGACAGAGTATCGCCTCCGTGACAGCGACGGGAGTTGGCGTTGGGTGGTGGCCCGCGATGTTGTGTTTGCCCGTACCTCCGAAGGTGGTCTCTGGCAAACATTGGGAACCCTGCACGATATTACCTCTCGCAAGGAGATGGAAGAAAATCTGCACATTTTTAAGTCTATCGTTGAAAATGCAACCGATGGTATCAACGTGACCAATCGTGAGGCCACGATTCAGTATGCCAACGCGGCCTACCGCAAGATGACTGGTCTCGGCGATGCTGTGGTGGGCAGAAACGCGATTGAGCTATATCACGATGATGCTGATATGCTGAGGGCCGGGGCGCGACAGGCTCTGGAAAAGGGATCATGGCGCGGAGAATTGAGCCTGAAATCGCACAACGGGGGGTCGCTGCCAGTGGCCGCAACCATGTTCTCTATTACCAACGAGTTAAGCAAGTCGCAGGCTCTGGCCGCCATTGTGCGGGACATTCTGGAACTCCGCAAGGCCGAGGCGGAGCGAACGTTGTTTCAGGAGCAGATCATTGATGCGCAACGAACGGCCCTGCGTGAGCTTTCCTCGCCACTTATTCCAATTGCCGATAATGTAGTCCTGATGCCGCTCATTGGGAGCATAGATAGTGCGCGGGCGCAGCAGGTGATGGGAACGCTCCTGGAGGGCGTAGCGCAGCACCGCGCCGATGTCGCTATTCTTGACATTACGGGGTTGCGCGTGGTAGATACGCAGGTGGCCAATGCCCCTTGTCCACGCAGCACAGGCGATACGTCTGCTGGGGGCGCGGGTTGTACTTACGGGCATTAGTCCCTCAATGGCCCAGACGCTGGTTAGCCTGGGGATAGAACTGAGCCACATCGTGACGCGGGGGAGTTTGCAGAGCGGTATCGCCTATGCGCTGAAGGGATGAGGGAGCCGCACGGGTCAGAAATCCATCCTCTTTGCACACCACGCTAGATGCCTTTGCGGTGAACTATCCAGATTACTCACACAGCCGCAACCGCACCGCCACGGCCACGGCCTCGGCGCGGCTACTCACCCCCAGTTTTGAGAGGATGCTGCTGACATGAAACTTGACCGTAGCCCGGCTGATGGTCAGGTGCTTGGCAATGTCGGGGTTGTGCAATCCCTGCACCATAAGGGCCAACACTTCTCGCTCACGAGCGGTCAGGTTATCGCCGGGGGCCGGTGGACGACCGGATGCTTCAATGAGGGCCCGGGTCGCTTCGGGGGCCAGCGTGGGCCGCCCGGCGTGGGCCGCCCGGATGGCCGCGGCCAGTTCATCCGCCGACACATTCTTGAGCAGGTAGCTGATGGCCCCTGCACGGAGGGCCCCCTGCACCAGATCTTCCTCTGGAAAGCTGGTCAGCGCGATAATCTGCGTCTGGGGGCAGCGGGTGCGGATGGCCTGCGTTGCCGCAACCCCATTCATCCCCGGCATCACCAGGTCCATCAAAACCACGTCCGGCTGGTGGTGTTCACACTGCTGGATAGCTTCTTCTCCGTTGCTCGCTTCCCCCACCAGTTCCAGGTCATCATACGCCAGCAAAAAAGCTGAAAGCCCGCTGCGGACCACGGTATGATCATCTACCAGCAATACCCGAACGGCATCTTTTTCTTCCATACCCCCTCCTTATACGTTACTTATGCATTATCCGTTGTTCCAGGTGAGCAAGATCGTTGTCCCCTGGCCTGGCTCGCTCTCCACCCGGAGCCGCGCCCCCACCGATGCGGCCCGTTCGTGCATAATGCCCAGGCCGAAGTGCCCCGTCGCCTCAATGCCCGCTACATCGAAGCCGCAGCCATCGTCGGAAACACGGAGCGACACGGTGTCGGGCTGGATTGCCAGATGGACCGCAACGCTCTGCGCTCCGGCGTGCTTCACGACATTGTTCAGGGCTTCCTGGGCAACGCGATAGCACACCACCTGCACATCGGGGGAAACCTGCTGATCTTCGCCTGCAACCGTGACGGTGATGGGGAGCCGCGCTCGTCCCATCACCGCCTCGCCAAGCTGCCGTAGCACATCCGCCAGACTTGCTTCAACCAGCGCATTGGGTCGCAGTTCGAGCAACAACGTCCGCATTTCGGCCAGCGCACCGCGGGTGAGCTGACGCAGCTCATCGAGCCGTTGCCGCCCCTGGTCCGGGCGACGCTCCCACAGACGCGGCAGCACATCGGCTATCATACTGGCGGAAAAGAGCGTCTGGGTCACTGCGTCGTGCAGGTCTCGTGCCAGCCGCTGCCGCTCCTCTAGCGCGGCCACCTGCTGCGCCTGTGTGTAGAGGTGGGCATTTTCCAGCGCAATGACCGCGCTGGGAGCCAGCAGCGTCAGGGCTTGCTCATCGGCTTCGCCAAATGCATACGGTTGCTGGCGACCAACAGAAATAACCCCGATGCTCTGGTTTCCCGACACCAGCGGCACCCCGATCATGGATTGAATATGGGCTTGCACCATTGCCTCACGGTTGACCCGCGGATCGTCCAGGCTATCAATACGCACGGCGTGTCCGGAGAGCATCGCCAGACCGGTCGCCGATTCGCGCAGCGGCATGCGGTAGCCAACCATCATCTCAGGGCCATACTCCCCCGCCAGAGCTGCCACCCGCAGGGCCTCTTCCTCGCGCACAAAGAGTGCGCCAAAACTCGCCCCGGTAAGCTGGCGGGCTTCCTCGGCTATCATCTGCATCACGTCGTCCGGATCGAGCCGGCTGCTGAGCATGCGCTGCACCTCCAGCAGCGTCATAAGCTGGCGGGTGCGCTCGGCCACCCGCTGCTCAAGCTGCTGATGAGCCTGCACACGCTCACTCACATCGGTAATAAATCCTTCCAGCAGAGGAACTGTCTTGCCGGCCCGTAACACCTTGCGCCCCCGCTCCCAGACCCACTTTTCCTCACCCGACACAGTGATGAGCCGATAGGTCAGCTCAAATGCCCGCTCTTCCTGCCCGGCCTGCTCGACCACCTGCTGCACCCGTTCGCGGTCGTCCTCGTGGACGAGGTCGGCAAACGACATGCGGGGGGTATTGGTGGTAAGTTCGTCTGGTTGATAGCCTGTCAGTGCAATACATCCCTCACTGACAAATTCCATTGTCCAGTGCTCGTCGGCGCAGCAGCGATAGACCATGCCCGGCAGGTTGCTCATCAATGCCGAAAGCATCCGCTGGCTTTCGCGCAGGTGCTCCTCGGCTTGCTTGCGTTTCAGCGCGTTGACCAGAATTTTCCCCAGGAGTTTGAGCAGGGTAATGTTTTCGTCCTTCCAGTGCTGCTCGCTACAGACAGAGTCGAAACCGAGAAATCCGATAACGCGCTCCTCATCCAGCATTGGCACGGCAATGAGTGAGCGGGTCCTCTGCTGCTCAAACCGGGCGCGTTCGGCGGCGGCTTCGGGAGGCAGGTCGGCCATGCGAGGAATGGAGAGAATTTCGCCTCGCTGCAAGCGAGCGTTTGACCAGGCAAAATCGCTCACGGGAACCTGCTGCATTGTGGGGCGCAGCGGCTCGGCCCCGCTGGCGCACCACTCGTAGAGGATACTCACGGTTGTCGCGTCGTCGGAATAGAGAAACACAGAGCTGCGGTCAACGCCGGCAAAGGTGCTGACCGTTTGCAACGCTTTCTGGATACCATAATCAATACGACTGGTGGGCAGATTGATAAAGTCTGCCGAGATGGTGATGATGATGGCTTCAAACGCAATATGCGCCTGGAGTTCGCGCTCCATGCGCTGGCGTTCGGCAATTTCGTGTTGCAATTGGGTGTTGGGGGTGGGTATGTGTATCATATCAGAACTATACTACGTCTGGCGGATGCTGGCAACCCCCTACCCACCTGGACAGGAGCAACCATAGCCATGATACTGATGCGCTCCCCGTGTGCCAGTGCTATACTCCTATCAGAGAAGAGGGGCGAGAGGACAGGGGACAGGGGAAAGGCGACAGGAAAGCGAAGGGAGCAACGAACAATGAAAGACAAATGGCGTGTTGTATTGGCCGACAATGAACCACCCCTCCGCTCGGCGTTGCGTCTGCTGCTGGAGCAGGAGCCGGACCTGATGGTTGTGGGCGAGGCGGCAAATGCTCAGGCAACGATCCAGCAGGCGATAACGCTCCAGCCCGACCTGCTGCTACTCGACTGGGAGATCCCCGGCGCAAATGGAAACGGGCTGGTCAATGTGCTGCATATGAGCGCACCCGGAGCGCGAATCATTGCGCTGAGCAGCCGCCCGGAAGCGCGGCGGGCCGCTCTTGGCGTGGGGGCCCATGCGTTTGTGAGCAAGGGGGACCCGCCCGAAAACCTGCTGGAAACAATTCGTCGCTTGCAGAAGCAGGACACAGGAGCTGTTGCCGGAGATGTGGAATAATGAAGGAGGAAGCATGAGACATGGCACGAAATATAACCCGAAAACTACCCCCTGGAACATCAGCGAGCAGGATTTTCCCCGCAATGGTACGGAAGAAGAGCGACTACGGTTTTTCCTGCGCTATGCTGTGCTGGCTCCGTCGGGCCACAACACGCAACCCTGGAAATTTGCCGTACAGCAATCTACAATCCAGGTTTATGCGGACCCGTCGCGCTGGCTACGGGTGGCCGACGCAGACCGGCGCGAACTGCATATCAGCGTCGGGTGTGCCATCGAAAATCTGCTCATTGCGGCTGACTATGCCGGCTATGGGAGCGAGGTAACGTATCTGCCCACGCCCAACCAGTACAACCACATGGCGACTATTCGATTGATACCAGACCACCACAGCACGCCCCGATACAACCCGGACCTGTTCGCAGCCATTCCCACGCGCCACACCAACCACAAGGAGTATGATGGCCGCCCTGTTTCTGGCGATGTTGTGCGCCGCCTTGAAGCGTGCTGCGAGGAAACGAGCGTGACGCTCTCCCTCACCGACGACGAAACCAGAAAGCAACAGGGAGAAGCGTTGATACACGAAGGCGATATGCGGCAGTTTTCCGACCCCGCCTATCGCAAGGAACTTGGCACCTGGATAGGGCGGGGGGTGTTTGGGGACTCCTGGCTACAGGCCAGAATAGGACAATTTGCCGTCACCTACGTCAATATGGGCAAGACTATTGCAAGGAAGAATGCCCGCCTGTTGAGGAGTGCGCCAATGCTTGGTGTGCTGACCACTCGTGAGGACACTGCGCATGCACATATGCTGGTCGGGCAGGTGTACGAGCGTATCAGCCTGACCGCAACAACACTCGGTCTCAGCATTCACCCGATGAGTCAGCCGCTGGAGCTACCAGATTTGCGGCGGAAGTTGGCAGACCTGTTGCCCGTATCGGGGATCTTCCCACAACACATGTTCCGTCTGGGGTATGCGGAGCCGGAAGCCACACACACCCCCCGTCGTCCGCTGGAAGATGGGCTTGTTTTTGTATAATCTCGAACAGGAGGAAGACAAAGATGGCATATCAAACCTCTATGCTGCACCAGATTAGCGATACTCTCGTTGGGGCCGGAATAATTGCTGCGTCGGTGGTACTCTCCCCGCTGATGCGTCCCTGGCATGCCCGATGGGGTGCGAGCGCATCAGAGATCAATCGCTCACTGCCGGGGGATGATCTTGTCCCCAATCCAAAACTCGAAACCACCCGCGCAATCACTATCCAGGCCCCAACCGATCAGGTCTGGCCCTGGCTTGTACAAATCGGGCAGGGGCGCGGTGGCTTCTACAGCTACGATATGCTGGAAAATCTGGCTGGATGCAATATCCACAGTGCAAACCACATCATCCCCGACTGTCAGAGCCTGTCTGTTGGCGATCTTGTACGCCTGGGGCCGGAGGGGTACCTCTTCTATACGGTCGCCGAGCGTGCCCCGGGCCGCTGGCTGGTACTGGCAGCTACCGACCCACAGACGAAGGAGCCGGGCACAAACTCGTGGGTATTTGTACTTGAGCCACAGGGAGAGCAATCAAGCCGTCTTATCTCGCGCACTCGCACCGACTATGACCCTGGCTTTGCCAACACGCTCATCTGGCGCGCCCTAACCGATCCTATCCAGTTTGCGATGGAGCGGCGGATGCTGCTCGGTATCAAAGAACGGGCCGAAGCTCTCTGTTACATCCAGGCCCTGACTATCTAAACGACGAGGGAGATGGCAGGGAGCATAGCAGGCAAGACAGGTGTCCTTTCTGCCCTCCGCCCCACACCCGTTTGCCTTCATACCAAAACCGGATAGAGAGTTTAACCACAAAGGCACGGAGTACACAAAGGGAACCCCTTTCACAAAGCCTTTGTTCCCTTTGTGTCTTTGTGGTTTTTTTAAGCGTTCAGGCGAACATGGTATCACTCCCCCACAGCCGCCACCGTCGCGGCCAATCCCTGACGTAAGCTGGTTTGCGCCACATAGCCCGCTCTGGCCGCAAAGCGGGAGACATCGGCGCACGAATGGCGGATCTCTCCTTCGCGGGGGGGGGCAAAGGTGGGGGCAACCACTACCCCCATCGCCTCGCCGACCAGGTTGGCCAGTTCAAGCACAGTGCAGACTTCGCCGCGCCCGATGTTGAAAACCTCCCCCGCCAGACCGGGCCCGGTTGCAGCCTGCCACATTGCCTGCACCACATCGTCAACAAAGACAAAATCACGCGATTGGTGCCCATCGCCATAGATCGTCGGTTGCTTGCTCTGACGCAGGGCCGCCACAAAGCGGGGAATAACCGCGGCGTAGGGTGAGGCAGGGTCCTGCCCCGGCCCGTAGATGTTGAACCCGCGGAGAGCGACCGTTTCCAATCCGTAGAGGCGGGTATAGAGTTGTCCGGTCTGTTCCGCGACCAGCTTGGTCAGGGCGTAGGGCGAGAGGGGAGCCGGGGGGATGGTCTCATCGGTGGGGATGTGTTCGGTTGCGCCATAGACTGCGCTGGATGACATCTGCACCACACGCCGCACCCCGGCCCCTCGCGCTGCTTCGAGCACATGCAACGTGCCGGTGGCGTTGGAAGCGTGGGCCAGAATCGGCTCCTCAACCGACTGCACCACCGACACAAGCGCGGCCAGATGAAAGACAATCTCGACTCCCTGCATGGCATCCTGCACCAGGGCCAGATTGCGTATATCTCCCTCAAGAAACGTGATGCGGTTGGCGACAGGGGCCAATCGCTCACGCTTACCGGTGCTCAAATTATCGAGAACCCGGACGCGGTGCCCTTCCTGACACAGCCAGCGCACCAGGTGGGAACCAATAAACCCGGCCCCTCCTGTCACCAGTATTTGCATAGACAACATTCCTTAACTGTACCATTGTGTGGCCCCTATGTCCCACCGCTAAAGCTGGTGGGCTTTACGGGCGTAATCGTTCAGGCCCCCCACCTGTCCTCCCCCCAGCGGAGGGAGGGATTGGGAGGGGGCCACCGTCCATCCATATCGGGGCAAGCGAGACGCTTGCGCTCCCAGGGACTGGGGATTGCCCGAACCCAGTGAACGCGTACAAATCTTCCGGATCAGACCAGCCTATTCCTGCGGTGCGGGGAGCAAGCCGTGGGCTTCGAGCGTTGCCTGACCCTCGTCCGAAAGCACATACGCAACAAACTGCTCTGCCAGCGTCGGGTTGTTGCTGGTTTCCACAACAGCAATGGGGTAGGATACCAGCACATTCACATCAGATGGTATCTCCACTGTGGCAATTTTGTTCTTAAGGTCTTTGGTTATGCTGGAGCGGTAGACAATGCCGGCATCGGCTTCGCCCGACTCAACACTCGCCAACACCTCCCCAACCGTTTGCTCGTAGGACGCAACATTGGCGAACACCTGCTCACGAAAATCAGCGGTTCCTGCCTGGCTCACCTGGCCGAGGAAATCAACCGTATAGCGGCCAGCAGGCATATCGCCGGAGACAAGAGCAACGTTTAAACCCGGAAGGGCCAGGTCTTCAACGGTGGTCACGGTTGCCGCCCGCTCCCTGTTGACCACCATGATGAGTTGGTCCTGGGCAAATATCTCCGCAGTCCCCGTCATCACCTGCCCTGCTCCCATCGCTGCGTCCATCTGCTCGGTGCTGGAGGGGGCGTAGACATCGGCGGGGGCCCCCTGCGGGAGGCTTCGCATAGCAATAAACGTCAATGAGAGTTGCACCTTAGAATTGGCGGACTCAATATCCCTTTTGATTTCCTCAAAAGCCTCGGTGAGGGTCGAATCGGCAAAAACAGCGATGTTCCCACTTCCTTCAATCGTAACCCCATCGGCGGGAGTTTCGCCATCCCCGGTATCGGCGGGAGCTTCGCCCTGCGGTGTATCCTGTCCCTGTCCATCCTGTCCCTGTCCCGCATCCGTCGGGCCAGAAACATCTCCTCCACACCCCGTGACAGCGAACAAGGCAACGAACAACACAACCAGCAAACATATCTGTTTCACCAACGTATTCCTCCTGAACTCATAGAAATGGCAGTGTAGATGGCTTCCTCTTTACTTTCAAGCGTGGTATACTACCATAGCGTGGTATCATCCCAACCCACCCGATGCAAATGAGTGGGCTGCCAGATTCATTCGGTAGCCCGATGTCCACGGTTTCAAAGGCGATATTCTCACCTTTGGAATAGTATTGTATCATACTTTTGTAATTGTTCAGGTCCTCCCACCTGTCCACCCCCCAGCGGGGGGTGGGATTGGGAGGGGGGCGCGCCCGCCCGCATTGGGGCAAGCAAGGTGCTTGCGCTCCCAGCAGGGATTGTCCAAACACCGTGAACGATTACATACTTTTTGCGTCTGATAACGTATCAGAGACAAAAAACGCCCACGCAATATGCAAAATTCGGATAGAGACCTTTTATGACCAGCACACGCTACGGGGCCAGTTTGCCCGAACTTGAAACGATGATGGGTGAATGGGGGCAACCAGCCTACCGCGCCCGTCAGATCTATCACCATCTCTACCGTCAGCTTACGGCAGACGGAGAAATAATGACCAACCTGCCGCGGGCCCTGCGCGAACGGCTGGCCGCCGCATGGCCCGCCGATGCGTTACGCCTGGTGCAGGTGCAAGTGAGCGACGATGGCCAGACCCGCAAGGCCCTTTTTGCCCTCCCCGGCAATACGAACCGTCAGGGAACGAATGAAAGCAATGGGAACAGGGAAAGCAGTGGTGGTCTGGTTGAAACGGTATTGATGATTGCCGATGGGCGCGTGACGGTATGCGTCTCGACCCAGGCCGGCTGCGCGATGGGGTGCGTCTTTTGTGCAACGGGTCAGCGTGGGTTGTGGCGCAACCTGAGCAGTGGCGAAATCGTTGAGCAGGTGATATGGGCGGCCCGCGAAGCGCGGAAGATACGCGAGACCACGAACCTGAACACAGATACTCATCTCAACGTGGTGTTTATGGGGATGGGCGAACCATTTGCCAACTATGACCAGTGGTGGGATGCTGTCGAACGGCTCCACGACCCGCAAGGGTTTGACCTCGGCGCACGCCATATGACCGTTTCCACCGTGGGGCTTGTGCCAGGTATCCGACGGCTGGCCAGCGAATCCCTGCCCATCAATCTGGCTATCTCGCTACACGCCCCCGATGATGCGCTCCGCGATAGGCTGGTTCCCGTCAACCGCCGCTACCCGCTTGCCGAACTGCTTGCCGCGGCCCGCAACTATACCGACACGACCCGCCGGCGCGTTTCGTTCGAGTACGTCCTGCTGCGGGGGCACAACGACCAGCCCCACCACGCGCACAAACTGGCCCGGCTGCTCCGCAGTTCGGCCCGCCAGGGAAAGCCGCTCCTGTTCCATGTCAATCTCATTCCCTGGAATGCGGTTTTCGACACAACGTATGGCCGCCCGCACCGTCAACAGGTGCTCGATTTTCAAGCAATCCTGCAAGAGTATCATATTGCCTGCACCGTGCGGGTTGAGCGGGGTGGCGAGATTGCCGCTGCCTGCGGGCAGCTTGCCGGAACGCCTGGCACCCGCCAGACCAGTCAGGCCAGTCAGAAACAGGAACGCTCTCTAGCAAATAAGGAATGAGAAAACACATGAAACGAGGAATCCTTGCTCTTCTTGTCGGCTTGTTAATAATAATCATCGGGGGATGTGGTGAAACAAACCAACCGCCCACGCCACAGCCCACTGATATATCCGATACCCCCACTCCGCTTGCGCTCGCCTCGCCTACGGCGGATCAGGAAGAGAGGCAGGACCAGGGCCAGGACCAGGACCAGGATACCCCTGTCCCCCCGGTGCCCCAGGGGGCCGGCGGCAACCTGATTATGACGCTGGGCTACCAGGACCCGCCCACCCTCGACCCGGCCCTCGTTGGCGACACAACCAGTGCCTTTGTGGTAAACCAGCTTTTCAGCGGGCTGGTTCGCCTTGATGAGAACCTTGAGGTGCAACCGGACCTTGCCGAACGCTGGACGATTTCCGACGATGGGCGCACCTATACGTTCACCTTGCATGAAAACGCCCGCTTTGCCGACGAAACCCCCATAACCAGTGAAGATGTGCGCTACTCGCTTGAGCGGGCCACCGACCCGACCCTGGCCCCCTCGTTGCCGGCCCGCACCTACCTGAGCGATGTTGTCGGGGTGCGCGACAAACTGGCGGGCCGCGCCGATACCATCAGCGGCTTGCGCGTGGTTGACGAGCGGACGATTTCCCTGACGATTGATGCTCCGAAAAGTTATTTCCTCTCAAAACTGGTCCACCCCACAGCCTATGTGGTGGACCACCGGGCCGTTGAGCAAGGGGGAGATACGTGGACGGAAGCCCCCAACGGGAGCGGCGCATTTGCCATTGAGGAATGGCGACACGACCAGATCCTCGTGCTGAAGCGCAATACCAACTACTATGGCGACCTGGCGCGGCTCGACCGCGTCACCATGCTGATGGGTGCCGCGGCAAGCAACCCGCTTGTGCTCTACGAGCAGGGCAAAATAGATATAACCGAGGTCAGCTCCTATGCCCTGGCACGGGTACAGGATGAGAGCAACCCGCTCTCGCAGGAACTTCGCAGCGTGCCACAACTTTCTATCTCCTACATCGGATTGAACGTCACCGTTCCTCCCTTTGACGATGTGCGGGTGCGCCGGGCTTTCTCCCTGCTCATAGACCGTCAGCGGCTCAACGAGGTCACACTGCATGAGAGTGTCAAAGAGGCACGAGGCATCCTGCCGCCGGGCATGCCCGGCTACAACCCCGACCTCCCCCCCCTTGAGGTGGACATTGACCATGCCCGTAGCCTGCTGGCCGAATCGAACTACGCCGGCAATGTCCCCCAGATTGATGCGTATGGTGGGGGGTGGACCACTCTTGTCAAAGACATCATTGAAGAAGAGGGACTGGATATTCCGATAGAAATTCGCAGCTACCAGCGGTTTGGCGAGTTTCTCGCCGTGCTCCAGGGCGGGGAGCCGCTCCCGATGTACAGCCTCGCCTGGATAGCCGACTATCCTGACCCGGAAAACTTTCTCGATGTGCTCTTCCGCAGCGGCAGTCTGGAAAACTATGCCGACTATAGCAACGCCGAGGTTGACCAGATGCTTGACGAAGCCGCCAGAGAGCAGGACGAAGCCAGACGATGGCAGCTTTACCAGGAAATAGAGCAACGTATTCTCGAAGATATGCCCATCATCCCTATCTATCACGATGTCGCCCATGTGCTGGTGAAGCCCTATGTTGAGGGGCTTGTCGTTACGCCAATGGGGATACTGGATCTTTCAACCGTGGAACTGGTGAGATAGTAGCGAGATAGCAGAGCAGCGAGAGAGCAACCGATGCAAAAACCACAGAATATCAAAGGAATGCGCGATCATCTGCCAGAGGCGATGCGGCTCCGGCAGTATATCATCAATACACTGGTAGCGGTCTTTGAACGCCACGGGTTTGAGCCACTCACAACGCCTGTGCTGGAATATGCCGAGGTGCTGGAGGGCAAACTGGGCGATGAGGAAAAACTCATCTATCGGTTTGAAGACCATGGGGGTCGTCTGCTGGCCCTGCGCTACGATCAAACCGTTCCACTGGCGCGGGTGGTGGCCCAGTATGCGGGCCAACTCCCGCGTCCCTGGCGGCGATACGCTGTCGGGCCAAGCTACCGTGGCGAACGCCCGGCCCGCGGACGCTACCGCGAATTCTGGCAGGCCGACGTGGATATTGTCTTTAGCAGTTCGCCCATTGCCGATGCGGAGATTATCGCGGTGCTGAGCGAGGGGCTAGCCGCGCTTGGCTTCTCCGAGTTTACCACGCTACTCAACCACCGCCAGATCCTGGGCGGCATTGCCCGCATGAGCGGCCTTTCGGAAGAAGCCGCGGGAGGCATCTACCGCGCAATAGATAAACTCGACAAAATTGGCCGCGATGGAGTGCAAGAAGAGATGCTCCGCGGCGGAGTTGTGCCCGATGCGGCCGAGCGCATCCTGGCCCTGATCTTGCTAGAAGGACCGCCAGCGGAGGTGTTTGGCGAACTGGCCCGACAATTGCAGGGAGATGAACGAGCGACCGCTGCCCTGGAAAACCTCCGCACTATTACCAGCCATCTGGAGGCAATGGGGGTGGGTCCCGACCGCTACCGCGTGTCGCCGCGCCTGGCCCGTGGTCTCTCCTACTATACAGGCGCAGTCTTTGAGGCAATAACCCCGCAGTGGCCCCAGGGGGCACTCCTGGGAGGCGGACGCTACGACGAACTCATCGGGATGTTTGCCGGGCAGCCGGTGCCCACTGTGGGACTGGCTTTCGGCATAGACCGTCTGCACGACGTGATGGAACAACTGGGGAAGGGCCCGCAGGCTCCCGAAACACCGCTCGTCTTTGTCACGCTCTTCGACGATGCCCACGTAGCCAGCGGCCTGCATCTGGCCTGCGACATCCGCGCCGCGGGGGTGGCCTGCATCACAGCCCTGGAAGCGGGGGCCAGCTTGGGGAAACAGTTTAAGGAAGCAGACCGCCGTGGGGCCCGCTATGCCCTCGTAGTGGGGCCCGATGAACACGCCCGCGGCGAGGTTGTGGTGAAGGATCTTTCGAGCGGCGAGCAGCGCACCTGTTCCCGCGAGACCGTGGTTGCCGAAATAACCAACTAACAGAGAGCGGAATGCAGCGTTATGCGCTCGACTGAGGCAACAAAAGAAGGCTTGATACACTTTCTCATTGATCTTGCCGATGTCGCTCCAAAAACAAGGTTTGGGAAGGTAAAACGATTCGAGTATTATGGCAATAACTGCTACCTTGTTGAGTTCTACAACGGGCTATTTGCCGTTCAAACGTTCTTCGGGGAAATCTACGTCGCCCATTCCTACGAGGAGGTCCGCGAGCATGCACCACCGATGGTCATACCCATTCACTACCCTGGCGATTTCCCCGATAGTCTGGATGACCTATCGGCAATAGGTGATATGTGTACGATTGCAAAAACACCGGAGGAGGATTTATAATGCTAACCATTGAACAGATTCTTGCGTATATGAATACGACAATAGCGGAAGATTTTATCCGTGGCGACAAACCGGGCCTGCACCGCATCCAGACCGCAGCCGGTGTGCTGATGGCCGCCGCCGAGACATCGGGAGACAAACAGACAGCCTACGAATTTCGCAAGGTGGCGGCCCACGCATCCAACAAGCAGGAAGAACTTGAAGAAGAATAAAGAGGAAGTGTTCGCGTTTGAGGGCAAGTCCTGGGAGCGCAAGCGTCTCGCTTGCCCTTGATGCGGGTGTGCCCCCCACCCAATCCCTCCCCCCGGCGGGGGAAGGACGGGTGGGGGCCTGAACGATTACCTTGTTATTGCCATCACCCCCGCCGCGTGCGCGGCCCTCCCTCTCCCGCTGCGGAGAGGGGGCCGGGGGGAGAGAGATTGAAAATCAACGTATTTACCCGAACATGGTATGAGGTGATGAGGAAAACATCATGTCCTTGATCCAACGGATGCGCCAGCTCCGGGGAGTTGAGCTTCAGCTTTTGTTGACCGTGCTGCTCTTTTTTGCGGCGGGCTACCTGGAGGTTGTTTTTGCCACCCGGCAGCGCGAGTTTATCCCTTCGGTGCCGGGAGTGCTCTCCATCCTCTGGCCCTCCAGCCTGCCGTTGCTTCTCTTTATCACGCTATCGCTTGGCCTGGGCTGGCGCATGACAAAATCGGACCAGATGCTCTTGCCGCTCGTATCGCTGCTTGCCGGCATGGGGTTGATGCTTGTCACCCGCCTTGAGCCGAGCTTCGATGTGCTCTACCTCGGCAGTGAGGGAGAGCCAATCTATGCCGATATTGCCTACAAACAGACCATCTGGGTCTCGCTCGGCGTGGTCATCCTGGCAATTATGCTTTTTGTTCCCTGGGATGGGCTGTTTATTCGGTTTCAGCGTAGCTCATTTATGGACTGGCTCGACCACCATCGCTATGTCTGGCTCTTTCTGGGTCTGGGGATGATCGCAGCAACGTTTGTCTTTGGCACCGACCCGAACCAGAGCGGAGTAAAGGGCTGGTTCAACTTCGGGTTGTTTATGTTTCAGCCGTCGGAGTTGCTCAAAATCATCCTGGTCATCTTTATGGCTTCCTACCTGAATGAGCACCGCGAGGTGGTGATGGCGGGCTACCGTCTGGGGCCTGTGTCGCTCCCCCCGCTGCCCTACCTGCTCCCCGTTGTCATTATGTGGGGAATCGCAATGGCTACCATTGTGTTCCAGCGCGACCTGGGGGCGGCATTCCTGCTCTTCGGGGTGTTCCTGGCCATGTTCTATGTCGCAACAGGCCAGCGCATTTACGTTGTGGCGGGGCTGACAGCTTTTGCGTTTGGCTCCTTCGTGCTCTTCAACTTCGGACACATCTTTCACCTGGATCGCCTGGTAGATGTGGTACGGGTGCGGGTTGAGATATGGCTCGACCCGTGGGCCCACGCACAGGGGCTGGGGTATCAGCTTATCCAGGGAGCCTACGCGATGGCGGCGGGCGGCATCTTTGGGACGGGGTTGGGGCGCGGTATGCCCGCCACAGTGCCCGTGAGCCACACCGATATGGCGTTTGTGGCTATTGGCGAAGAGATGGGACTGGCTGTTGCGCTGGCGGTGCTGATTGCCTACATCCTGCTCATCTTCCGCGGCTATCATATTGCGGTCAATATACCGGGGCGGTTTCGCGGCTTCGAGCAACTGCTTGCTACCGGCTTGACAACCATTCTCGCGGTACAAACGATTGTCATCATCGGGGGGAGCATCCGCCTCATTCCGCTCACGGGTATCACCCTGCCCTTTATTTCCTATGGCGGCTCATCTATCCTGGCAAACTTTCTCATTATTGGCCTGCTCATGCGTATTTCTGCGGCAAACCGCGAAACGTAACAAGCAGGGCGGTGATTTAACCACAAAGACACAGAGAACACAAAGAAAACCAGAGAAAAAGGAATCCTGCCAATGGTTGCGTTGTCTCTCGCTATCATCTTGAGCTTTGTCCCGGCTCTGTTCTATGTCTGGGTGGTCTATGCAATAGACCGCTACGAACAGGAACCGCTCCACCTGCTTGGGGGGGTCTTTCTCTGGGGGGGACTGGTTGCAACGCTTGGGGCTATCATCATTGGCATGGTCGTTGAGGTGGGCCTGCTGCTGACCACTGGCTCCGAGGCCATCACCAGCTTTGCGGGCACATCGCTTGTTGCGCCTCTGGTAGAAGAGAGTCTCAAAGGGGTTGCCGTCCTGATCATCTTCCTCCTGGTGCGCCACGAGTTTGACTCCATTCTCGATGGTATCATCTATGCCAGCGTTGTTGCACTGGGCTTCGCCGCAACCGAAAACGTGCTCTACCTCTTCTTTGCCGGCTACCAGGAAGAGGGCTATGCCGGCCTCTTTGTGCTCTTTGCTCTGCGGGTCATTCTTGGCGGGTGGAACCACGCCGTTTACACTTCGTTTATCGGCATTGGCTTTGCCATCACCCGTATGAGCCGTAGCCTGCCCATCAAGATCCTTGCACCAATTGTCGGGTGGGGTATTGCGGTGTTTGTCCACTCTATGCACAACACTATAGCAACGGTTCTGGGGGAGCTATTCGGTCTGGGGGGCATCGCCGTGATGCTTATCACCGATTGGATTGGCTGGCTCATTGTTTTCGGGGTTATCATCCGGGCCATTTTCCACGAGAAGCATCTCGTCACCTCCTACCTGCGCGAAGAGGTTGAGCGGCAGGTGATTACCCCACAGCAGTATGCGACAGCGTGCTCGATGTGGGGGCAGTTTCGGGAACGGATGCGGGCCCTGTTCAGCAAACGCTATGGCGCAACACGCCGATTTTTCAACCTCTGCGGCGAGATTGCCCACAAGAAACACCAGCTCCACACCGTGGGCGAAGAAAAGGACAATACCGCCCGCATTGAGAAGTTGCGGGCTGAGCTACAGGAACTTGCGCCCGCCGTGCGGGGGTAGGGCCCGATTCGCCCGATGACCCGTACAAGACTCACCCCTATTATCGGCCTGCTGCTTTTTCTGTCCACGCTGCTCTGCTTCCTTGCAACGCTCACGCAGGTGCATACCTATGATGCGCTCTCCTATGTGATGGATGTTGACCGCAAGCCGTGGCACGAGGTGTTTCACCCGCACCACCTGGCCTACGGGCCAATGGGGATACTGGTGCGGTCCCTGCTGCAAGCCGTGGGCTGGCAGGGGAGCGTTCTGCTGCCATTGCAGGGTGTCAATGCGCTGGCTGGTGCGCTTGGCGTGGTGGTCTTTTTTGCGCTGGTGCAGAGCCAAACCCACCGTCTGGATGTTGCTCTCGCGGTGGCCCTGCTGCTCGGCGCAAGCTATGCCTGGTGGTACTACGCCATTGAGGTTGAAGTTTATACGATTGCGGCCCTCTTCCTGATTATCTGTTTGTGGCTGCTGGCCAGTTTGCTCCAGAATCCCACGCCGGGGCGGTATGCAGCTCTGGGATTGTCGCAGGGGGTGGCAATCCTGTTTCACCAGACAAACCTGCTGTTCTGCGTCCCCGTGGGGGTGGCGTTTCTGCTGCATCTGCGAGGTTCTGGCTCCTCCCTTCCAACCAGGCAGCAGTTGTTGTTGGCCTGTCTGCTGGCCTATGCAGTGCCGCTGGCTCTCGTTGCCGGCGGGAGCTACCTGCTTGTGGGGTTCGCCATTGCCGGGGCGGAGTCGTGGGGCGACCTGCTGGCCTGGGCCACCGCCTACGCAAGAACCGGCTGGTGGGGCGGCCCCATCACCACCCACACCTGGGATCATCTGGCCACGGGCCTCTCACACACGCTGGCACAACCAGGCGGTGCGCTGTCTGGACTGCTGCTGCTCGGTCTGGTGGTATTTTTCTTGCGGCGGGTGCTGCTGGCCCGCCGGCGACTTGTGCTCTGCCTGGGGGCGTGGCTCCTGAGCTACGGAGCGTTCTTCACCTGGTGGGAGCCGCAAAACATTGAGTTCTGGATTGCCTGCCTGCCCCCGGCCCTGCTGCTGCTTGCGCTGGCCCTGCACGCGGGCGGAGGTCGCTGGCACGCTGGCGTGTGGGTTGCGCTGGCCGTGGGCGCGACTATGTGGAGCATCAACCACGAAGCTATTACCTGGCG
>DAOTUE010000015.1:0-33577 GCA_034436975.1 Chloroflexaceae bacterium | reverse complement strand
ATGGATAGGATAATGGATAGGATAATGGATAGGATAATGGATAAATCGTAAGCGTTCACTGTGTTCGGGCAATCCCTGATTCCTGGGAGCGCAAGCGTCTCACTTGCCCCGATGCAAGCGCGTCCCCATCCCAATCTCTCCCCCCAGTGGGGGGAGGACAGGTAGGGGCTAAACGATTACGAACGATTTACGATAAATCAATATAACTGTGGATAATCACCTGTTTTTGCCTGTTGTTGTCCCATTGCTTGGTGCGGTCGTCACTATCTTGCTTCGGGGAAAGCGCATCCTAGCTCGCGGGATTTTTCTGCTGATTGTGCCGGGCTATCTTGGCTATAGCGGCTGGCTGCTGTGGCATATTGCCGGAGCCGGGCGGCAAGTGGCGATGGCAGGGAGCTGGCCCCCCCCCGATGGGATCACGCTCGTTGCCGATGGGCTGAGCGCAATCATGCTTTTTCTCTCGGCCCTCCTGATGCTTGCCGGGGCTTTTCTGGGCTTTGTCACGCTTGATGAACAGCGAGAGGGGTTCTTTTTCTATCCACTCTTGCTGCTGCTGCTTGGGAGTCTGGGGGGAGTCTTTACCACGGGGGATATTTTCTCGCTCTATATCTGGTCGGAGGCGGTGTTGCTAGCTTCGTTTGCGCTGCTCACGCTTGGGGGGGAGCGGGCCCAGGTTGAGGGCGGGCTGAAGTACCTTGTGCTCAATATCCTGGGGAGCATGGTCTTGCTGGTGGGTTGCGGGCTACTCCACGGGACAATGGGAACATTGAATATGGCTTTGCTGGCGAAGCACCTGGGAACAACAGCCACTCCCGGTCTCAAGACGGTGCTGGCAAGTCTCATCCTTGTCGCATTCGTGGTGCGGGCCGCCATCTTTCCGGCGTTCTTCTGGCTGCCAACCAGCTCTCATGTTCCTCCCGTTGCCGTAAGTGCTATCCTTGTCGGGTTGCTTACCAGGCCCGCTATCTACGCTCTCTTTCGGCTGTTCCCGCTGCTCTTTCCCGGCGAACTCCTGACCCTTTCGCCTATCCTTGCGCTGCTGGCCGCTCTGACCATCGGGGTAGGGTTTCTGGCGGCCTTTGCCCAGGGGGATCTCCGTCGGATGCTTGCCTTCGACAGCATCGGGCAACAAGGGTATATCCTGCTGGGACTTGTGCTGGCGGCGGGGGCCGGGGCAATGGGTCTGGCAGCGGGGATTTTTCTCCTCATCCACGCAATGGTAGCACATATGGCACTCTTGCTTGTAGGGGGGACGCTGGAGCACCTTGCGGGAACCGCGCAGGTACGGCGCATAGGCGGGTTGCTCCCGCGTGAGCCGGTCGTGGCTGTGCTGTGGTTCCTGGGCTTCCTGGTGCTGGCAGGATTCCCTCCCCTGAGTGGCTTTTTTGGGCGGCTGGCCCTGCTCAATGTAGCCATCCTCTATCAGGAATACCTGCTTGTGGCTGTCATCATTGTGGGGAGTTTGCTGGGCCTGCTCCCCATGCTGCGCGTCTGGAACGGGGTTTTCTGGCGACAGTCTCCTCAGCAGGAGCGTTCGCCTGCGCCTGAGCAACCTCCACCACAGGCCACGATGAGACTGATTGTGCCCGGTGGGGTACTGGTTGCGCTGTGTGTGGCTCTGGCGGTGTGGGTTTCACCTGCAATGGATTATAGCCTCATGGCCGCAACCCAGGCAATGGATGGGGGCGGCTATATCAGCGATGTGCTCGGCGTGGCCGGGGCGTTGTGATACCAGATCTGCTTTATTTAAGAATGTACAGATGCTCAGTTTGTGGTATCCTTTTGGTAGGAGAAACGTGATAGCGAATTATAACAAAAAAAGGTATTATGAGGGGAAGCAAACCTATGACAAAAACAGGAACAAAGCAGGGCAGCGAAACAGAAGGGCAGATCTCTGACCTGGGCGACCTCAGCCAGTGGATTACCGGCGCAAACGCCGACCAGCTCCAGCAGTGGATGCGACTGGAGAGCCAGGTCTACCAGTTTCAAGAGCTGGTCTCTCACCTCCCACTGGAGGAAGAAGAACGCCAGCAAATCTATCAGTATCTCTTACGAGCACAGCATCATCTTGACTATCGCCGCCCCTATACTATTACCGTTGTGGGTGTTTCGGGTGCAGGAAAAAGCACCCTTATCAATGCGCTGCTTGGCCGCCGCCTGGTCAAGTTTCAGTATGGGCGACCAACAACGGGAACCATTGTCAACGTTGTACAGCAGCGTTCTCACAATGGTATCAGACCGCCCGAAGAAGCTGTGATCCAGTATCACTCGCTGCAAAGCCTCACCGACGCGATTGAGGCACAATGCAGCATCCTGGGAGAAAAACCTGTCTATCGCAAGCCGGATGGAGCAACAACGGAAGACGAAGCAATAGCAGGAAACGAAACAACGGATGCGTCAAGCGACCTGGATATAGCAGCCACGCTGGAAATGGTGCGCGATTGGAAGGTGCGCGAGAACGGTCCGGTGAAATGTCCTCATTGTCATGAAGAGAACCGCCCCGGCGCGAGAGTGTGCGGCTTCTGTGGCAAGCAGCTTCCCATTCAGAAAACCGTATCGAAAAAAGGCTTGGCCGAACACCTCGATGCCCTGGAAGACCTGCTCGAAACAGCCCAACGCCAGAAAGACCGCCTCGGCACCGAGGATGTGCTCATGCTGGACAACTCCAAACAGGAAAAACAGGTCCAGGATGTGATGGATGAGGAATCGCTCATCAACAAGGACCGCGAGCGGCGCGTCATCCCTCTCATCCGCAGCATCGAATATCGCATCCGCACGAGCGACACGCTGGCCCACGTCAACCTGACCGATGTCCCCGGTGTGGCGGCCCGCGCCACCCTGCACGAAAAACACCTCCGCGACCAGCTTGACCCCTTCAAGACCGACGCGATTATCCTGGTGATGCCGCCGGACCGCCCCGAACTGCTGACCAACCAGCTTTTGCCGCTGGTCAAAGAGGTGCTCATGGTCGGGCTGGATGCAGACCAGCGGCGGATTGCCGCCGGGCGTATCTTCCTCGTTGTCAGCAAGGGCGATATTGTGCATGGGATGTCGGAGCAAGAAGCCGAGCAGGAAACCCGCGACAATGTGGAAAAGGTCGCCAGAGAAATAACCCCCGACTTCTTCCAACGCTACGCCCGAAACACCTTTTTTGATGTAAAAGCCCTGCCGGCCCTCACCGCGCAGCTTATCCTCAATGACCCGGCGCGGGGGCATGCCTGGCTCTACGAGCAAAATGACGACGCGCTCTTCCGCGACATTAGTCGCAAACACTACCGCGATTGCATTGTCCGGGCGCGGGCCGAAGTTGTGGAAAAGGTCAATGGCGAAGAGTTGACTGTGTTGCAATGGAGCCGCATCCCCGAACTTCAGAAAACCATCAAAGAGTTTCTCGGACGGAGCCGCTGGCAGCAGGCCCTCTACGAAGCCTCGGCCCTCTACCAGAATGCCCACGCCATTGCAACAGACCGCATCAACGCCGACTGGATACAGCTCACCGGCAAGCCCTTCGGGAACAACGTGGATAAGGACCTGGCCAACCTCACAACAGACCGCTCCGTCCGCTATGGCGAGCGGCTGCAACGCGACGTATACGAGGTACTCGAACACTTTGAGCGGGCCTGCGAAGACCTGAAACGGCAGAGCAACCGCGACCGCCTGCGGACGCAGATCCAGCAGGTTGTCACCAATGTCCAGCGAAAAATTGCCTACTATGTCAAACGCCCGGCCTTTCGCGAATCGTTTGCCAACACCATAGAAGATCCCATCTACGACGACCTCTACACCATGCAGGGCGTGCCCGGCCCCCTCATCGAACTCCAGTCGAAGGTCTTTCGCTGGTTCGATGAGGAAGTCTACAAAGTGGCCGAAACCATGATGACCGCCTTTCTCCAGGAACTCGACCGCGAACAGGTTGAATCGCTGCTACAAGATTTTTGCTACAACGATTTCTACCTCGACAAATACCTCACGCCCTACCACGAGGAGATTATCGGGGAGATACGCAATAGCTTCGATAGCGCGTGCCGCGGGTCCATCCTCTACCAGCTTTTCCACCGCAAAGTGGCCAACGAAATTATGAACCGGCATACGGGGTTCGGGCAGGTGTTGACCCGCGAGGGCAAGATTGAAACGGTCGTTGAAACCGGCACCGTTGCCGAGCCGCCCCTCTCCACCGAAGGCGGCTCTATTGATATGCTCATCGAGACCATCATTACCCAGTATCAGAGTGCCCACAAGGATCTGGTAGAACGGTTGCCGACCATGCTGACCTATCTCTTCTTCTACCATCTCACCATTGCCCGCGACGAAATGCGCCAGATGGTGAAGAACCTGAGCACACGGCTCTCGCAGGATGTGCGCGACCCGAAATGCCCGCTCTATATCAAACTTCAGGAAGAGGAGTCGGGCCTGGCCGGCGGGGCCGAAAACCTGGTCAACTACTGGAAGCAGCTTGGCGAACTCCAGCTCCGGCTCAACAAGCGCGGCATCCCGCGGGTCCGTGGAAGCGGTGGGGGCGGCAACGGCTACCGCACGGCGGAAAAGCGATGACATACCCGCCCCCCACCTGTCCTCCCCCCACCGGAGGGATTGGGAGGGGGCTACTCCTGCATCGGGACAAGCAAAACGCTTGCGTTTCCAGCAGGGATTATACAGTAAACGATTACAGCAAAACCGTTCCGGCATGGACGGTTTTTGTTTCTCACAAAAAAGGGCGGTTCTGGTTGCATGATCTTCGGCGTGATGTGATACCATGTATGAACAGAATAGCCAGGAGCGCAGTGAGCCACGACCAGCAAACTGGCAGGGAGTTGACCGCACGAGGCCCCAGGGTGGCTTTTCATGAAACACAATGCGCGGAAATGAGGAAGAGCATGGATGATCAAATGGATGATCAAGAGGAACTGAACGACCAGATTTCTGGTCATGCGGCCATTGAGCGTCTTGTTGAAGAACGGATTGCCCAGGCCCGCAAAGAAGAGCTGCTAGAAATTTACGATGACCTGTTGAAAACCATCTGGAACCGTATCCTGCCCACGCTTGGGCGGGTCACGGTGATGGCCATCATGGAGCGGGCCCTGGCCCTCACCGAAGAGAGCTACCCACTCATCGGCAAACTTCAGGTCAACACCGAGGGGGTTTCGTTTCGCAGCCTGAGCCAGAGCATGAAAGGCAAAGAGAGCCAGGTTATCCGCGAAGGATTGAAGGAATTGATTGCAAACTTGATAGACATTCTTGCGATGCTCACTGGTGATATACTGGTAAAGCAATTGCTCCAGGAAATTGAAGGGAGAAAACAGGCATGAGCACGTCTAACCCACGAAATCTCAAAAAGCTCCATACCGGCATCCCCGGACTGGATACCGTCCTGTCGGGAGGTATCCCAGACCTTTCCATCAACATTATCTCTGGCCCGCCGGGCAGCGGAAAGACAATCCTGGTCCAGCAGATTATCTACAACAACGCCAACGCCAACTGCAAAGCCCTCTATCTCACCACCCTTTCGGAGCCATCGCTCAAAATGCTTCACTACCTCCAGAAGTTTTCTTTCTTCGATTCCAACCGCGTCGGGCGCGACGTGATATACCTGGATATTGGCGAGGTCATTCGCAACAAGGGGCTGGATAATGCCATTGCGATTATTATCAAGAATGTCCAGGAGCACAAGCCGGCCATTGTCGGCATAGATAGCTTCAAGGCTATCCACGATATGGCGCAGGATTCGGTCGAAGTGCGAAAATTTGGCTTCGATCTGGCGGTGCGGCTGACCACCTGGGGCGCAACGGCTTTTTTTGTGGGGGAGTATTCGCAGCAAGAGATCGAGCAGGAGCCAATTTTTGCCATTGCCGATGGCATTACCTGCCTCCACTACAAGCGCGAAGGCCTCTCCTACCAGCGGTACATTGATGTGATCAAGCTGCGGGGGGAAGATTATTTTGGTGGTATGCACCCCTTTACCATCAATACGCACGGGTTGACTGTCTACCCGCGCATCAAAACCCCCGAAACCTACCCCGAATACGATGCAGTCCCCGAAACGCTCTCAACCGGACTGAATGACCTGGATGCAATGCTCGATGGCGGGCTTCCCCGCGGCAGTGCCACGATGATTGCGGGGGGGGCGGGCACGGGCAAAACCCTTTTCGGTCTCCACTTTATCACCGCCGGGGCAGTGCAGGGCGAGCCGGGGGTCATCGTCACCTTCCAGGAAAACCCCAACCAGATGCACTCGCTGGTTCATTCCTCGTTTGGCTGGAACCTGCGCGAAATGGAACAACAGGGATATTTGAAATACCTCTACAATTCGCCCGTGGAGATACAGCCCGACATCCACGCCATCCGCGTGCGTGAAGCTGTCGAACAGATTGGGGCCCGCCGTGTCCTGATCGATTCAATCAAAGATATTGAGATTGCCACGCCCGACAAAGTGCGTTTCAAAGACTATATCTACTCAATGGTCAACTATTTCAAAACCAGGGGTATTACCATTGTGATGACCAACGAGATCCCCGAACTCTTTGGGAACTTTATGCTGAGCGAATATGGTGTATCGTTCATTGCCGACAACGTTATCTTGCTGCGCTACGTGGAACTCAGCGGCTCGATGGAGCATGCAATCAGCGTGCTCAAGGTGCGCGGGGCCCGCCACAGCCGCGAAATCCGCCGCTTTGAGATTACCAGCGATGGCATTAGAATTGCGGGCACGTTTCGGGGGATGCATGGCGTGCTGACGGGGATACCATCGGGCAACAATCATCAGGGGTGCTACGACGATTTGCCGCTCCGCTCACGATATATGGTTGACGCGCTCCGCGAACTGGGCGCGGTTGGCGACGAGCAGCTTTCGCAAGAAACCGGACTCCCCCTGGAAATGGTGCGGGCCGAACTGGACAAACTGCGGCAACGGCACATTGTCGTGGTGCAGCAGGAAGAAGAGGGGCCGGAACGGTTCAAACTGGGACTCTAATGCCATGTTCGCCTGAACACAAAAAAAACCACAAAGACACAAAGGACATAAAGGACACAAAGACACAACGGCTTTATGAAAGGGTTTCTCTTTGTGTGTAAGCGTTTATTGTGTTCGGACAATCCCTGGGAGCGCAAGCGTCTCGCTTGTCCCGATGCGGACGCGCCCCCCCTCCCAATGCCTCCCCCCGGTGGGGGGAGGCCAGGGGGGGGACTGAACGATTACAAACTATTTGCCCATCCGAGAAGGGGAAAAGCGATGGAAACAAAACTCTGTATCCTGGTGTGCGGGGACTTCTGCCGAGAAGTGGAAACCATTATTGAAGAGGAATGCTACGAACACGTCGTCATTGTCCCTTTTCCTTCTTCGTGGGATGCTCCTGCTTCCCGCGAAACATTCCTCGACACGTTGCAGCAGATAACCAACCAGAGCAAGGATATTATCTGCCTGCCGGAGCGGGCGATTTCGCCAACCTGGTCAGAACCATTTGATATAAACCGGCGGTGTTTGGAGCACTGCCGCCTGGAGATGTGCTGCTCCCTGGTGCTCGGACACACCCTCTTTGAGCATTACCGGTCAAGCGGGGCGTTTCTCTTCCTGCCGGGTATGCTGGAACACTGGCACGACTACATCGAAACGCTTCAGCAAAGGCAGCGGCAATGCCAGGAGACACTTGCCCCCCCCATCAACCGGTTGCTCCTTATAGATACTGGCATCGGCTACGAGCACGCCTCGGCAAACCTGGCGAGCCTCTCCGAAACGGTCGGGCTGCCAGGCGACGTGCTCCCGACTGGATTGGACTACCTCCGCCTCTTTCTAAAAAACCTGCTCGTTAGCTGGTTTCTGCACACCGCACAGGAGAAACAATCGCAGATAGAAACCGACTTCCAATCCATCAAGAAGCAGTTTGAGCAGCGCGTGGAAGACCGCACGGCACAACTTGCCGCCACCATCAAAAGCCTGGAATGGGAAGTCCAGGTCCGCAAGGGGGCCGAAACCGCTCTGCGCGAGAGCCGCACATGGTATCAACGCTTGCTTGCCTCCGTCACCGACTATATCTACACCGTGGAAATTGTGGATGGCCACCCCTCCTCCACCACACACGGGACGGCCTGTGTTGCCGTCACGGGCTACACCGCCGAAGAATACGAACTCGACCCGCTCCTCTGGTATCGGATGATCTACCCCGATGATCAGGCCGTTGTTCTCGATCAGGTGACGCGGTTGCTGGCAGGCGAAGTCACCCAGTCTATCGAGCATCGCATTATTCATAAGGATGGCTCTATCCGGTGGGTTCGGAATACGCCAGTGCTACGCTACGACGACTATGGAAACCTGATAGCCTACGATGGGCTGATCACCGATATTACCGAGCGCAGGCAGGCCGAAGATGCGCTCCGGGAGAGCGAAGAGCGGTATCGTCAGCTCAACGCCGACCTGGAGCGGCGCGTGGCCGAGCGCACCGCGGAACTCGAAGCGGCCAACAAAGACTTGCAGCAGCAGATAGCCGAACGCAAACGGTTTGAGGAAGCCATGCACAAGAGTGAGGAGCGGCTCGAACTGGCCATGCTTGGCTCCGACGACGGCTTCTGGGACTGGGATATTGTCACCGGGGTAGACTATTTCAGCCCACGATGGGCCGAGATGCTTGGGTATGATGTTGGGGAAATTGAGCCGCAT
This sequence comes from Chloroflexaceae bacterium, assembly GCA_034436975.1. Taxonomy (GTDB): domain Bacteria; phylum Chloroflexota; class Chloroflexia; order Chloroflexales; family Chloroflexaceae; genus JAAUSY01. The sequence goes on along the minus strand of DAOTUE010000015.1, from coordinate 24,930 downwards.
ATCCACTCGTGGGAGCAACTCATCCACTCCGACGACCGACCCCGCGTGAATCAGGCGTTTCAGGCGCATGTTGCGGGCCAGACTCCCCTCTTCGAGGTGCGCCACCGCATGAAGACGCGCTCCGGCGAGTGGAAATGGGTGCTCTACCGCGGCAAAGTTGTTTCCCGCAACGAAGAAGGGCGGGCCATCCGTATGGCGGGCACGCAACGCGACATTACCGAACTCAAGCAGGCAGAAGAAGACCTGCGCCAGGCAAAGGAAGCCGCCGAAGCGGCCAACCGCGCCAAGAGCGAATTTCTGGCCAATATGAGCCACGAAATCCGTACCCCAATGAATGCCGTCATCGGGATGACCAACCTGCTGCTCGATACCCCCCTGAGTGCAGATCAGCGCGAGTTTGCTGAAACGATCTATACCAGCAGCAACACCCTGCTGACCCTGATCAACGACATTCTCGACTTCTCAAAAATTGAGGGGGGCAAGCTGTCGTTGGAACAGCAACCATTCAATATCCACCTCTGCATTGAGGAGGCACTCGACCTTGTGGTTGCTGCTGCGGAACAGAAACGGCTAGGGTTGACCTACCGGGTCGCACCGGGAACGCCGGACAATCTCCTGGGCGATGTTACCCGCGTCCGACAGATCCTCGTCAACCTGCTGAGCAACGCGATCAAGTTTACCGAGCGGGGTGAGGTGATAGTTTTTGTTGATGCTCGTGAACCAATAGAGGGAAGCACAAACACACCCCAGCCAGCGACAGCAGGCAACCAGGATGAGCAGGATGAGCAGGATGAGCAGGGGGAACAGGGAGAACGCGAAATTGAAATCCATCTTGCCGTGCGCGATACAGGCATCGGGATTGCCCAGAATGATATAGCCCGCCTGTTCAAGTCGTTCAGTCAGCTCGACACCTCGATGACACGCAAATATGGGGGGACGGGGCTGGGCCTCGTCATCAGCCGGCGGCTCGCCGAAATGATGGGGGGCCGGATATGGGTTGAGAGCGAGCCGGGCCAGGGGTCAACCTTCCATGTCACCTTCCGCGCCGGTATTGCCCAGGGTGTTCAGGACACAGAGGAGATAGACAGCAAGGCCCACGAGGTTCGCCAGGCCCACGTCAATCAAGATGCGCTGACGCACTATCAGGCAGCAGAAGGCGATCAGTCGTCGGCTCCCTCCAACGATTCCCTGGCCCGCAAACGTATTCTCATTGTTGACGACCGCTCAAATAGCCGGCACATTCTCGTAGACTATGTGCAATCGTGGGGGATGCTACCGGTGGGGGTGTCGTCGCTGGAAGAAGCCGCCGACACGATAGACCAGAGCGATCCGTTTGATGTGATTGTCCTGGACCTGCATGACACCGGTGGCAATATGCAATCGCTGGTCAAAGAGATGCGCCAGATCGCAAGAAAACGGCTCGCGGCTTCGCTGTCGGCCCCTCCCGAAACGGTCACGCCGCCGCCCGTGGTCTGCTGGACGGCCCTCACCGATGTGGGGAGCACCATCCCCGACGACCCTGAAGCTGCATTGCTCAACCGGCCCATCAAGCCTTCTCGCTTTTACAATGTCCTGGTAGATATTCTGCTGGGAGAAACTGCTACTCCTGAGAAACGGGGGACGGGTGGACCGGGCGTGCAGCGAAAGCCCATCCCGCTCATCCCCACCGAACTTTCGACAATGGCGCAGCGAAACCCGTTGCGTATCCTGGTTGTCGAAGATAATGCGATTAACCAGAAAGTCGCGCTGCGCCTGCTGGAGCGTCTGGGGTATCGCGCCGACATTGCCGCCAATGGTCTCGAAGCCCTGGCCTCGCTTGAGCGGCAGCAATACGATGTTGTCCTGATGGATGTGCAGATGCCAGAGATGGATGGGTTTGTCGCCACACACCACATCCGTACCCGCTGGCCCGCGCCCCGGCAACCGCATATTGTCGCCATGACAGCCCGCACCTTGCAGGGAGACCGTGAGAAGTGCCTGGAGGCGGGGATGAATAACTACATCAGCAAGCCAATCAGTCTGGACCAGCTTGTTGCTGCGCTGGAACAGGTGCAACCGCCCCCCTCCCCCCTCCACCACGCGGAAGAGGAAACGAGCCACGGGTCAGAAGCAGGGCCGGGGGATGGCGCGCCCCCCGCCAACCCAGCTGAACAACCGGACCTCTCTGTTGTTGATCTGAATGCACTCAGGCACCTGCAAGCCGCGCTTGGAGACGATTCCGCCGATGTAGTGCAGGAAATTGTCCAGCTCTACATTTCCGACACCCCGCGGTTGTTGACAAACTTGCGCCAGGCCCTCGCCGCACGAGATCTCGACACCTTTACCCGCGCCGCTCACTCGCTGAAGTCGAGCAGCGCACAGGTGGGGGCAATGGAGCTATCACAGCTCTGCAAGGAGATGGAGGCAAGGGGGCGGTCCGGCTCACTCGATGGGGGAAAGGAGCAGGTGGCGCGGGCGGAAACCCTGTATGAGCCAGTGAAAGCCGCACTCGAAACCCTGCTGCTGTCCGAAGCGATATAATAGAATGATGAACCTATGGTATCATGCAAACATTGCAGGCCCATAGACAGAGAAGATATAGAACACACAGGCCACAGGAGTCTACTGGATAGATATGTCCCATGACAAGCAACCATACGGCAACACTCGAAAAACAGATAGAAGCGTTACGAAAGCATAATACCTTCCTTGAAGCGCAGGTCCGGCAGCGCACGTTTGAACTTCAGGTCCTCTCCGATCTTTCGCACCAGATAGGGCATACCCTGAACTACAACGATCTCTTCCGTTTGATGCTCCAGCATCTGCACCGCGTTGTTCCCTATGTCGTCTCTGGAAGCATCCTGATGCTGGACGAACCATGCGAACTGGTTATCCAGTATACCCGTCCGTTCCAGCCTTCGCTTCTGGAAGAAATCCGCACGCGAATGCTGACGACGCTGGCCCGCATCGGCGGCAAAAAGCCTGGCAAGAACCAGGTGAACATCCACACCTACGAGGTATCCAGGGGGGGGACGTTGCAACTGCCTGTCTCGCACATCGAGTCGGTGTTCCAGGTGCCGCTCATTGTTGGCCCGCAGCACGAGGTTGTGGGGCTTCTCTTCGTGGGGGCCGAACAACCCGATGCGTTTCAAGAAGAGCATGTCCGTATTCTCTACACAGTGGCAAACCAGACCTCAACGGCCATCCAGCAACTTCGGGCCCTGCTTGCATCCGAGGAACAACGACTGGAGACGCTCGTTTCCGCCCTACCCGAAGGGGTAATCCTGCTTGATGAGCACCGGCATATTGTGCTGGTCAACCCGACCGCACAAAACTTCCTTTCCCTGCTGGCCCCCGACACGGGCGTTGGCGATGTTCTGACCCACCTGGCCCGGCAGTCGCTCGAATCACTCCTTCAGCCCTTCCCGATACGGAGCCACGAGTTAGCTGTTGACGATGGCAATGGTTCATCGTTTGTGTTCGAGGTGTCGGCCCAACCAATGACCGCCGGGCCGCAGACGGGCGGATGGACGTTGGTCATCCGCGACATTACCGGGCGCAAGCGGGCCGAAGAAGAAATCCGCAGCCTCAATGTGGAACTTGAGCAGCACGTGGAAGAGCGCACCGCACAACTTGAGGTTGTCAACCGCGACCTGCTGAACGAGATTGCAGCCCACCAGCAAACAGAAGAAGCCCTGCGCCAGGAGCGCAACCTGCTCAAAAGTATTATGGATACCAGCCCGGTGGGTATCCTGATGGCAAACCTGGAAGGGCGGCTCACCTTTGCCAATGCCTACGCGGCCCACGTCTTGAAGGTTCCCGTAGATGAGATCCTCAAGCGTTACTACAACGACCCGGCCTGGGAATTGACCGACTACCAGGACAACGCCATCCCCGACGAGCACTCGGTTTTTCAGCAAGTGCTCACCAGGGGCGAAACGGTGCGCGATGTGCAACAGGCTATCTGCTTTGCCGAGGGGGAAAAAATTCTCCTTTCTATCAATGGGTCCCCCATTTTCGATGGCCAGGGGCGGGTTGAGAAGGTGGTCTTTACTGTACGCGATGTCACCAGGCGCGTGAAAACTGAAGAGGCCCTGCGCCTCAACGAGGCCAAACTCCGCATGACGATAACCCAGATCCCCTCGATCCTCTGGGTAACAGACTCCAACTTGATGATTACCGATGTGCTTGGCTCCGAACTGGCCCGCCTGGGGTACAACCCGAATAGCTTTATTGGCAAGCCGATTGATGCGCTGCCAGCAGTGAGCAGTCTGAATGCACCCGAAGGCGGTGGCTTTTGTGATGACGGGAGCAATATACCGGCTCATTTGCGGGCCGGGCAGGCCAGAGCGTCCCACACGCGGGCCCTGCGTGGGCTTCCCTCCGGCTACGAAGTTTGCTTCGACCAGCGCGAGTTTGAGGTGCGGGTGGACCCGCTGCGCGACGGGCAGAAGCATATTGTCGGGTGCATTGGCCTGGCGGTGGATATTACCGAACGCAAGCGGGCCGAAGAAGCTATCCGCACCCTCAACGCCAACCTGGAGCAGCGCGTGGTCGAGCGCACCGCACAGCTTGAAGCCACCAACCAGGACCTGGAAAACGAGATTGTTGAGCGCAGGCGGGCCGAAGAACAAACCCGCCGCATGCAGCTTTTCCTCTCCTCAATTCTCGAAAACATCCCCGATGTTATCTTTGTCAAAGATGCCGAAACCATGCGCTTTGTCCTCTTCAACCGCGCCGCCGAACAGATTCTGGCTCTCCCCCGCGAGGCAATGATTGGCAAGACCGCTGGAGAACTCTTTGCCCAGAACCCCGAATACGCCGAGATAACGTTGTCACGCGATAGGCAGGTGGTGCAGAACCGGGCCGTGCTGGAGATTCCCGCCGAAACGACAGCCACCCCCGATGGTCAGCGCATCTTTCATACGCGGTTGATTCCCATTGCCGATGCGGGGGAGGGGGAGAAGCGGGGGAATGTCCAGTATATCCTTGGCATTTCGGCAGATATTACCGAGCGGAAGAAAGCCGAAGCCGAATTGCAACAGGCCTGGCACGCGGCCCGCGCCGCAACCCAGGCAAAGTCGGACTTCCTCGCCAATATGAGCCACGAAATCCGCACCCCCCTGAATGCCGTCATCGGGATGACCCGCTTGCTGCTGGACACCGAACTGACCGTGGAGCAGCGCGACTTTATCGAAACGATCCTGGTTAGCGGCGAGTCGCTCCTGGCCATCATCAACGATGTGCTTGACTTCTCGAAAATCGAAGCCGGCAAAATGGAAATGGTCTACGAGCCGTTTGACATTGGCGATTGCATTGAGAAATCGTTGAGCCTGGTTTCGTCCCGCGCCACAGAAAAACACCTTGATCTCTCCTACACCATTGCCGATACCATCCCGCGCTGGTTGATGGGGGATCGCGTGCGTGTGCGGCAAATCCTCATCAACTTGCTGAGCAATGCAGTGAAATTTACCGAAGTTGGGGAGATTGTCGTTTCTGCGCGGCCCTATGGTGATGGGGCGGGCCACGGGGGAAATAGCGTGGCGCACAACGACGGGCAGTCCCCCACATTTACCATGCATATCACCGTGAGTGATACGGGTATTGGCATTCCTGGAGATCGGATGGACCGGCTGTTCAAGTCGTTTAGCCAGGTAGATACCTCGCCCTCACGCAAGTATGGCGGGACGGGACTGGGGTTGGTTATCAGCAAAAACCTGGCCGAATTGATGGGCGGCACGATGTGGGCCGAGAGTGAGGACGGCATGGGGTCGCATTTCCATTTCACGCTGCTCACGGAGCCGGCCACGCACACCCCGCCCCACACAGAACTGCTGAAAAAACCGGCTTCCGACATGCATGCAATGGCGCAGCGTCACCCCCTGAGCATCTTGCTTGTCGAAGACAACCTCTTCAACCAGAAGGTTGCGCTACGGTTTCTCGAAAAACTTGGCTACGGGGCCGACGTTGCCGAAAATGGCATCGAAGCCCTGGAAGCCCTGCAAAAACACACCTATGATGTGCTCTTGATGGATGTGCAGATGCCCAATATGGATGGACTGGAAACAACGCGACACATCCGCGATGAGTTTCCGCTCCACGAGCAACCCTGGATTATTGCAATGACGGCGCACGCTCTGCACGAGGATCGCCAACGGTGTCTGGACATTGGCATGGATGGCTACATCAGCAAGCCCGTTCAACTGGAAGATCTCATCGCGGCCCTGGAGCAAACCCGCAAAAAGTCCGGGGAGATGGTGGGGTGAATGTTGCTTGCGCCCCATGCGATAATGATAATGATAATGATAATGATAAGGTAATCGTTCAGGACCCCCACCTGTCCTCCCCCCACTGGGGGAAGGTATTGGGAGGGGGGCCGCGCCTGCATCGGGGCAAGCGAGACGCTTGCGCTCCCAGGAATCAGGAATTGTCCAACCACTGTGAACGCTTACATGAGTAAGGAAGGGAGAACCAGAATATGGAAGAAGAACAAAAGAAAAAAGGAACAAACTGGATCGGCATCCTCATTGTGTTGCTTTTGATGGCGGGGCCGCAGATTCTCCCGCCAATTGCGCGGTTTGTCACCCAGGTGACGGGGGGGTATATTAACCTGCGAGCAGTGGGTACGTTGCCGCTACTGCTTGGGGCCATAGCGGTTATTGCCATTCTTGGCGGTATCCTCAAAGCCGTCGTGGGGGCCCTGCAAACCAGCAGCGAGCGTCCTTTTTCTAGCCCGTCCATCCCATCCAGCTCGTCCATTCAGTCGAGTCAGTCCAGCCTGTCAAACCTGACCTCGACCTACTCGGACCCGGCATCCACCCCGTGGGCCTCGGCCTCACCTGCCTCACCCTCGCCCTACGAGCGGCCCGCTCCGCCATCCTCAACCCACACCCTTTTGCAAGAATTGCGAGAACGGCAGGCCGCCCGCGAGCAAGAGGAAGATCGGCTGGCTCGTTCCTCGCAGTGGGCCTGGGACGACGAGGATTTGTTCCTGAGGGACTCAAGTCTCCCTCAGTCGTCTGGCTCCTCGTGGCAGGGCAAGCTAAGCCTGCCCTCGCCGCCGCGCTTCGAGCCGCTCATCAGTGGGAAGGTGCTGGCGTTTAGCATTCTGGGGGCGTTGCTAGTGGGTGGGGGGCTGTTTCTCGGAAACGCTTTGAGCACGATTGTCCCCTGATGCCCTATGAACATTTACGATGAGTTCGCGCATTATTACGATGCCGAGGTAGCCAACTTTGTTGAGGATGTTCCATTCTACCGTGAGATGGCGCGACGCACGGGCGGGCCGGTGCTTGAGCTGATGTGTGGGAGTGGGCGGTTGCTCCTGCCCCTGGCCGAGGATCTGGCTGAGGAAATGGAGCAAGAGGGCTATTCGCTGACAGGCGTGGATAGCTCGATGGCGATGCTGGCAATTGCCCACGCCCGCCTTGCCGCCACGCAGCTAGATCAGCATGTCCGTCTGCTCCCCGGCGATGTGCGGAGCGTTGCGCTCCCCCCAGGCCAGTTTGCGCTGGTGTTTGTTGCGCTCAACTCGTTTATGCACTTGAGCACCATTGAGGACCAGCTTGCAACGCTGGCCACGGTGCGACACACCCTCGCCAGCAATGGCGTGCTCATTCTCGACCTGTTCAACCCCGACACGCACAACCTCTCGCAGGAAGACAACCGGCTGGTGCTCGAACGAACCTTCTGGATGGATGGGCAGGAGGTATTCAAGTTTACGGCCAGTGAGAGTGATATGGCAAAACAGATCAACTCTATGAGCTGCTTCTACGATACGCAGGAGGAGAGAGGAATCTGGCGGCGGCGGTTGATGCGGTTCCCCATGCGCTGGTTCTACCGCTACGAACTGGAACACCTGCTTGCTCGTGCTGGCTTTGTGGTCGAATCGCTCTACGGCTCCTACGACCTTGACGAGTACACGAGCGAGAGCACCCGAATGATTGCGGTTGCGTCGCACAGCAGATAGTTAAGTAATCAAGACTACCTACCCTTCCCGCGTTCGCAGGTGGGGAAACAGAATAACCTCACGGATATTGGGTTGATTGGTCAGCACCATCGCCAGCCGGTCAACACCAACCCCCATCCCGCCGGTTGGCGGCATGCCATAGCGTAGCGCATTGAGAAAATCGTGGTCCATCTGGTGCGCTTCCTCGTCGCCGGCGGCATAGGCCCGCCCCTGCTCCAGAAACCGCTGCTCCTGGTCGAGCGGGTCATTGAGTTCGGTAAAGGCATTGGTCAGCTCCATGCCAGCAACAAACCCCTCGAACCGTTCGGTATAGCCGGGCATATCGGGCTTGCGCTTGGCAAGCGGCGAAAGTTCAACCGGGTAATCTACAATAAACGTTGGTTGAATGAGTGTCGGTTCCACATAGGTACTGAATAGCTCATCTACCTGCTTTGCCCAGGTTTCCTTGTGTTCCACCTTCAAATCGGCAGCACCAATCGCATCCCACAACGTGTCCATTGTCGGAGCGCGGGTCAGGTCAATGCTGGTGTGGGTGCGGATGGCCTCAACCAGGGGAATGCGTGGCCAGTCGGGGCCAAAGTCTATCTCGTGCTCCTGGTAGGAGACAACGGTCTGGCCGAGCACCTCCTGGGCAATCGTGCGGAACATCTGCTCAACCAGATGCATCATGGTATGGTAGTCACCGTAGGCCTGGTAGCACTCCATCACGGTAAATTCCGGGTTGTGGCGGCGGTCCACCCCCTCGTTGCGAAAGTTTTTCCCGATTTCGTAGACTCCCGTAAACCCGCCGACAATCAAGCGTTTGAGATAGAGTTCCGAGGCAATCCGTAGGTAGAGGTCCTGGTCGAGCTGGTTGTGGTGCGTGGTGAAGGGGCGGGCCGCGGCTCCCCCGTAGACCTGCTGCAAGACTGGCGTTTCCACCTCGACAAAGCCGCGCTCATCGAGAAACCGCCGCATTGCCGTGATTATCTGCGCCCGCCGGCGAAAGACCATACGCCGATCCTCGTTGACAATCAGATCGAGGTATCGCTGCCGTTGCCGCTCCTCAACGTCTTTCAGCCCTTCCCACTTTTCGGGTGGGGGGTTCAGGGCTTTGGCCAGCACCGTCAACATGTGGACAAAGAGCGATTGCTCTCCCTTCTGCGTCTTTCGCAAGACTCCCTGTGCCTCGATAATGTCGAACGTATCGAGATCGTCGCGGAAGCGGACAAAAATATCGTCGCCCAGGTCGCGCCTGCTGAGCCAGAGCTGGATACGCCCGCTGCCATCGGCAATGTGGGCAAAGGCCAGCTTGCCCATCACGCGGCGGGCCCCCAGAATGCGCCCGGCCAGGGTAACCGGGGTCTGGTTTTCTGCCAGCGCATCGAAGTTTTCCAGCACTTCGCCTATCGCGTGGGTGCGCGAACTGCGCGGCGGAAAGGGGTCAATACCGGCTTCGCGGAGGCGTTCGAGTTTGGCGAGACGCTGCGACTGCAGGTCGTTGAATTCCATGAGCAAGAACTCCCGGCCAGGCCCGAATCCTGTCGGGCCCGTCATGAGGACAAACGCACCTTCCAGATGTGCTATGTATTGTATAGACTGGCTGTGCCAGCGTGTTAAACCGCTATCCTGCGATATATCAGCACATCAGCGGATTTCGAGAATGGTGATACTCATAATCCCCGATGGAGTCTGGACATTCGCCTTGTCGCCGGCTTTTTTGCCAAGCAGGGCGGCCCCGATGGGCGATTCGTTGGAGATGCGCCCGTTCGAGGGAGAGGCTTCGGTGCTCCCCACAATGCTCCAGGTTTCTGTTTCTTCCTCTTCTCCATCTTCTCCATCGAGTTGAAGCTGCACTGTCACCACCGATCCCATCCGAACAAAGCGGTTGGTATGGGATTGGTGGTCATTTTCAATAATCTCCGCTCGTGAAAGGATGCTCTTGATTTCCCGAATGCGTCCTTCAAGAAGGGCCTGCGATTTTTTCGCGTCCTCATACTCGCCGCTTTCGGAAATATCGCCGAGTTCTTTTGCCGCAGAGATACGCTCGGCCACCTCTCGACGGCCAATCGTTGTCAGTTCTTCAAGTTCAGCTTCCAGTTTTGCCTGACCTTCGCGGGTCAGATATTCTTGTTTCTCACCCATTGCTGTAATGCCTTTTTCTGATTCAGGGTTCCGACAGTCCGGGTCGGGCCTGATGGTTCCCATTAACGCTTTTCTAAATAGCAAATAACTGAGAGCAAAACCCTCAGTTTCTCATCGTCTGCATGCACCCCTCTGTGCGATGTAACTCCAAAAAACCCGGGAAACCGCATCAACATCGGGTTTCCCGTATCGTCATACGGCGGCCCAGCGACCACCGTCCACAAAAGCGGTCCTCTCTTCATACGTGGTGTAATTGTAGCACACAAAAAACACCTGTGCAAACTGCCAGGCTCCTCACCGCCCGCGTACCCGCCGTTTGTAGTCTACTTTTGGTTTGCGAAAAAGCAACACATCAATGATTGCCCGTGGGTAATACTCAAACAGCTTGTCAATGCCGCCGCGTTTGCGCCACATAATGCCCATCACCAGGCCAAGCAGCAGGAGTACCCCGCTGATGAGGCGGTTCATGCTCTGCCCGGTGAGCATCGCAACGGAAATGGTGAGAAACAGCATGCCGATAGACACGCCCTGCACCACCTGGAAGAGCAAGATCGACTCGCGCACCTGGCTATAGGCATAGAGGTAGGCCGAGGACCACCAGAACTGAAATAGTGTGACAAGAATGGCAACAACAATAGTCAGGATATGGAGAATGTCTACAAACACAAAGAACCCTTTCGTTTAATTCGTTATATGGTGATTATAGCACACCTCTGCGGCAAAATGTGCAATTTGCCGGGAGCGGGGTTGCATGCTATTATCGCTCTATCTTCATCGCTATCAATAAGCAGGATTGCCAGAGAGAAGGAGCGAACAATGACAGCAAGTCATCACCCATCCTATGGGTTTTTCCTTGCGGGGGAATGGCACGAGGGAAGCCAGACGTATGAGGTCTGTAGCCCCTACGATGGCCAGGTTGTCGGGGTGGTGGGCCGGGCCGCCCCCCCCGACCTGGAGCAGGCAATCCAGGCAGCAACCCAGGCCTTTGCAACAACCCGCGCCATGCCGGCCCACGAGCGGTGCGCCATTCTGCGCGATGTCTCGAACCGTCTGGCCGCCCGTGCGGAGGAGATGGCCCGCACGATTGCCCAGGAAGCGGCCAAGCCTATCAAACAGGCCCGCGCCGAAGTGCAGCGCAGCATCTTCACCTTTTCTCAGGCCGCGGAGGAAGCAAATCGGATTGAGGGGGAGACGCTCAGCCTGGATGCTTCGGTAGCGGGGAGCGGCTTTCAAGGGATCGTTCGCCGTTTTCCCGTTGGCCCGGTTGCGGCTATTACCCCGTTTAACTTTCCGCTCAACCTGGTGGCCCACAAACTGGCCCCCGCCCTGGCCGCCGGCTGCCCGGTGGTGCTCAAGCCGGCCTCGCAAACGCCCATCAGTGCGCTAAAGCTGGCTGAGATGATCGCGGCGGCGGGTGCGCCTGCCGGTGCGTTGAGCGTGCTCCCGATGCAAAGTCGGGATGCCGCCCCGCTCATTGAGGATGATCGGTTCAAGGTGCTGACCTTTACCGGCAGTCCCTCGGTTGGCTGGCAGATGAAACAACGGGCCGGCTTCAAGCGGGTGATGCTCGAACTTGGCGGCAACGCTGGCGTGATTGTCCACCACGACGCACATCTCCAACAGGCCGCTTCGCGCATTGCGGCGGGAGGCTTCTCCTATGCCGGGCAATCGTGCATCAGCGTGCAACGAGTCGTGGTGCATCAGCAGGTCTACCAGAAGTTTATGAGTTTGTTTATCCCCCTGGTCCAGTCGCTCAAGCAAGGCGACCCGCTGGACGAGGCAAGCGACCTTTCCACGGTGATCAGTCCCGACGAGGGGGAGCGCGTGGCTCAATGGCTCGAAGAGGCCCGCGCTGCCGGGGCCGAGGTTGCCACCGGGGGGCGGGTGCAGGGGGGAATGGTTGAGCCAACGGTTGTTATCAAAGCCGGGCCGTCCCTGCGCGTCAATTGCCAGGAAATTTTCGCGCCCGTCGTCACCGTCCAGCCCTATGACACCATTGAGCACGCCCTGGCGTTTGTCAACGATAGTGACTTTGGATTGCAGGCCGGCATCTTCACGGAAAATCTGCGGGTCGCATGGCAGGCCTACGAAATGCTGGAAGTCGGGGGCGTGCTGGTCAACGAGATCCCGACCTGGCGTGTGGACCATATGCCCTATGGCGGGGTGAAGCAAAGCGGCCTGGGACGCGAAGGAGTGAAGTATGCTATTGCGGAGATGACCGAGCCAAAGCTGCTGGCCTTCAACCTGAACCGTCCATAATCTGTTCGTTCATTGCTATCACAAATAGCGAGACGCTTGTGCTCCCAGGGGTTTCCCCTCAAATGTAAATTGTTACTGGCGGTGCTACCGTTGACAGTGGGGTGTCCCCATGCTATACTCGCTCAGAATGAGGAAATCATGACTAGAGAAACGAAGAAAAACGGTATCGGGCCTTCGACGGCCTCCGTTCACGCGGGGGAAGCCCGCAACCGGGCCCACAATTCAATTACCACACCCATTATCCAGTCTTCAACTTTTACGTTTGCCAATACTACTGAAGTGGTTGAACACCACGAGAAGATTATTGAGCGCGAAGAATATGGCCGCTATGGGAACCCGACCGTGCGGGCCGCCGAAAGGAAGCTGGCCCTGCTGGAATGGGGCGACGACGAGGAGATTGCCGCGTTGCTCTATTCCTCCGGCATGAATGCAGTGACAACAACGCTCCTGACGATACTCCCCACCGGTAGCCATATTGTCCTGACGGACGATTGCTACCGCCGCACCCGCCAGTTTATTCGGACCTCGCTGGTGCGGTTGGGAATAACCCATACGGTTGTGCCCGCCTGCGACTACGAGGGGATGGAAGCGGCTATCCGCCCGGAGACCCGTATCCTGTTGAGCGAATCGCCCACCAACCCCTACCTGCGCGTGCTCGACCTGGAGCAGGTTGTGGCCATTGCTCGCCGCCATCGCATCAAAACACTGATTGATGCAACATTTGCCACCCCCTACAATATCCGTCCGCTTGACTATGGCATTGACCTGATTATCCACAGCGCAACGAAGTATCTCGGCGGTCACAACGACCTGATGATCGGGGTTATTGTGGGGCAGGCCGATATGGTGGCGGCCCTGCGCGATAGCCAGGGGGTTTTCGGCGGGGTGTGCGACCCCAACAGTGCCTATCTGCTATTGCGTGGTCTCAAAACCTTTGCGCTTCGCATGGAACGCCACAACGCTAACGGGATGGCCGTTGCCCGCTTTCTCTATGAACATCCGCGGATAGTGCAAACCCACTACCCCGGCTTGCCCACCCACCCGGACCACGCCGTCGCTACCCGCCAGATGCGCGGATGGGGGGGGGTGGTCTCGTTTGAGATAGATGGCGACCTGACAACAACCAGTCGTTTTGTAGACCGCTTGCGGTTACCCTACATTGCCCCAAGCCTGGGCGGGGTGGAGAGTATGGTTGTGCAACCTGCATTGATGAGCTTCTACGACCTTACCTCCGAGGAACGGCTGGCGGTGGGTATCCGCGATAATCTGGTGCGCCTGGCCTGCGGCATTGAGGATACCGAAGATATTATTGCAGACCTGGCCCAGGCTCTTGAATCGCTGGATTAGTCGTGCTCTGAGAGACCTGGAGGCCGAAAGAGAAACACAAAGGAATAATTTATGGATAGCAGTACCTTCCAACGCCGCTTGCAAGCCGGCCTGCCCGTGATAACAGGAGAAATCGCCCCCCCCCGTGGGGCCAACCCCGCCCCCCTGGAAAAGACCGTGCAGCGGTTGCGTGGCTATGTTGATGCGGTCAACCTGACAGACAACCAGCGCGGAATGACCCGAATGTCATCGTTGGGTGCAGGGGTTATTGTCCATCGGGCGGGCCTTGAGCCAATTGTCCAGATCACCGGGCAACATCGCAACCGCATTGCCCTGCAATCGGATGTGTTGAGTGGTTGTGCTCTGGGCGCATGCAATTTCACCTGTATGACTGGCGACCACCCCAAACATGGCGACCACCCGGACGCAAAGAATGTCCTCGATCTCAACTCCTTTCAACTCATCAAAATGCTGCGCGGAATGCGCGACGAGAAACGGTTTCTTGGGGGGGGGAATATCAAGCACGCCCCATCCCTCTTTGTCGGTGGGGTAGCCAACCCGAATATCGAAAAAATTGCCCGCATGGAAAAGAAAATTGAGGCCGGGGCGGAATTTATCCAGACCCAGATTATTTTCGATGTTGCCAACTTTCGTCAGTGGATGAGCGATGTCCGCGCTTCGGGGTTGCATACAAAAGCCTATATTGTTGCAGGGATTATGGTTTTGCGAAACAGTGAGGCCGCGCCCTTCTTGCGCGATACGCTGCCTGGCATGCGCGTCCCCGACCGGGTGATTGACCGCATGAACCAGGCCCATGATGGTGAACGCGAGGGGGTTTTGCTGGCGGCCGAGCTGGTCAATGAGTTGTTGTCCATTGAAGGCGTGGCCGGTGTCCACCTGATGACCATTGGCTGGACCCGCGCTATCCCGATGGTTGTCGAACAGGCCGGGCTACTGCCCCGTCCTGCGCTCCCATCCTGAACAACCTGAGCCAGACCACGAGATGCCCACCCGTATATACATACCACAGGAGCACAGCAGAGAACGCAATGGCAATCATTTTGAAAACGCGCAAAAATATGGACCTGTTGCACCAGGCCGGGCGTATTGTCGCGGAGACCTTCGAGGTGTTGCAAGACGCTGTCCAGCCCGGTGTAACCACGGCAGAACTCGACGCTATCGCAGAGGAGTATATCCGTAGCCGCGGGGCCGAGCCGGTCTACAAGGGCTACGCCGGGCGCAAGGACCGCAAGAAACAAAAAAAACGTAGCAACGAACCCGAACGCCAACCCTTCCCCGGCTCTATTTGCGCTTCGGTCAACGATGTCATCTGCCACGGTATTCCGAGCAAACAAAAGCGGCTACGCGAAGGCGACATTATTGGCATTGATATTGGGGCCCGCTACAACGGGTGGGTCGGCGACTCGTGTGTCACCTTTGCTGTTGGCAAGGTTTCTCCGGAAGTCCAGCGGTTGCTTGAGGTGTCGCGGCAATGCCTGGATGTAGGGATTGAGCAGGCCCGTGCTGGAAATCTGATAAGCAATATCGGGGCCGCCATCGAACAACACGCAGGAGCACATGGCTTCTCGGTGGTGCGCGAATATACGGGCCATGGGGTCGGGCGCGACCTGCACGAGGAACCGACGATTTACCACTACCACGAAACAAAGGATGACCGACGGATACGGGTCGGGATGGTCTTTACCATTGAGCCGATGATCAACGTGGGTGGGGCAAAGACGCGCCAGGGGGATGATGGCTGGACGGTGTATACAGACGATGGCTCGCTCTCGTCACAGTTTGAGCACCAGCTTGCCATCACAGAAGATGGACCGATCATCCTGACCCGGTTGGGAACATAGCAGGGAGGGAAGGCAATGAAGCATCTGGATACCAGGTCCGCCAGTTCCCCTGCCACTCATTCCTATCTTGTTGCCTGGGGAGTGGGAATCATTGAGGGGGTGCTGGCCCTTCGGTTGTTGGCAAAGCTGCTGGCCGCCCGCCCGGAGCATGCGGCAATCCAGCTTCTCTACCGGGTGAGCGATCCGCTAGTTGCGCCGCTGTGGAGCCTCGACGCGGGCCAACCCCGCTTCGGGGCCGTGCTTGAATACTCCACACTGGTAACGGCTCTGCTCATTCTGGCGGGGGGCTACCTGGTCTGGCTCTATGGGTCGCGGAGAAATGGACGACACAAAAACCAGTAGAATGTTTCCGGAGATTTCGCGTTCTGTTAATGGTGCCATAAACTCAGCTTAACAATCAAGCAGTATAGTCTGGACACAACCATCAAGGTCCTCATCAGTGTTCTGAGAAGAGAGGGGATTTTGAGAGGGGTGGTTCCCCCTCTCTTTTGCTTTTTTCTCTAAAAACAACGGAGTTATGAGCTATGAGAATTGCCCTGTTTACCGAGACCTTCCTGCCAAATGTTAATGGTGTGGCCAATACGTTGTGCCGGCTCCTCGATTATCTCCAGGCCCATGGGCACGAAGCTCTCCTCTTTGCGCCACAAGGCGCACCAGAAAGCTACGCTGGTGCAGAAGTCGTTCCCCTCGGTGGGATGCCGTTTCCCCTCTACCCCGAAGTCAATTTTACCCCGCCGCAGTTTGGCATTACCGAGCGGTTGCGCCAATTTCGCCCCGACCTGCTCCATCTGGTCTCGCCGGTTGTCTTTGGGGTTGTCGGGCCCACCGTGGCCCGCAACTTGCGTCTGCCTATTCTTTCGTCGTATCACACCGATCTAGCGGCCTACAGCCACCATTATGGACTGGCTTTCATCAAAAATGCGTTGATGTCCTATCTCCGCTGGATACACAACCGCACCCGCATAACGCTCTGTCCCTCTCGTGCAACGCTGAACGCCCTGCGACGGCAAGGGTTTCGCCGGCTCAAGGTGTGGGGGCGCGGCGTAGATACGACCCGCTTTCACCCCTCATATCGGAGCGAAAGCTGGCGCGAATCAGTCGGAGTGAAGCCCAACGAAAACCTGCTGCTCTATGTAGGACGGCTTGGGCGCGAAAAACGGGTTGATATGCTGGCCGAGTCGTTGCGCGGGATGGATCAGGTCCGTATGGTGATTGTGGGCGATGGCCCGGCCCGCGCCGACCTTGAGCAGCGAATGCGCGGCCTGCCGGTCCACTTCACTGGCTATCTCAAAGGAAACGACCTCACGGTTGCCTATGCCAGTTCCGATGTCTTTGTCTTTCCTTCCGATACCGAAACCTTCGGGCAGGTGGTACAGGAGGCAATGGCTTCGGGGTTGCCTGTTGTCGGGGCCCGCAGTGGCGGCACGCTCGACCTGGTGCAGGAGGGAGTGACGGGGAGCCTCTTTGAGCCGGGCGTTGCCAGCGACCTGCGGCTCAAACTTCGGGCAATGATTGACAATGAAGCAGTTCGCCGCTCGATGGGAGAAAATGGACGCGCCTTTGCCGAACGACGATCCTGGCCAAGCGTGCTAGGCGAATTGATGAACCACTACACCCGTATGCTGCCCCGCAACAAACGAAAGCACCATATGCGCCCGGCAACCTGAACCTGATCGATAGCGATACCGTTTCTTTGTAAGCGTTCACGGTGTTCGGGCAATCTCTGATCCCTGGGAACGCAAGCATCTCGCTTGCCCCGATGCAGGCGTGCCCCCCCCTCCCAATCCATCCCCCCAGTGAGGGGAGGACAGGTGGGGGGTTTGAACGATTACTGACACACGCAACTCACTATCGCCGCACAAGCGGCAAATAGATCCGCTGTTGTGTGACGCTGCCGGCCACAACCTCCACCTGATGGTTTGCCGATGCCGTGCCGGTTGCACTGGATGCCGTTATAACAATCTCTTTCACCCCTGCTTCGTCCCATTGATAGATAGCCTTATCCAGGCGGCTCCCCTCCCGCATGAGCGTCGGCTGTCCCGCTGTCTCCCAGGTATACGTGATGGGCAGGGTGGCCAGCACCGGGCTGACAACCGCTGTGAAAGACGTGGGGATGCCAACCGTGCCGGTCGTCGGTCCCGTCACCTCCACCGATGCCAGCGCAATTGATGGCGTGCTGGCTCGCACCATGGCCCGCTGTCCTGATTCGGTGCCATTCTCACTATAGCTTGCAATGGCATACTGATACTCCTGGTTGTGTTTGCTGGTCAGGTCGAGAAAGCCGGTGATAAAGGTACTCCCCACGGGGTGCAATGTTTCACCTGCCGCGCCGCGATAGACGCGGTAGCCGGCAATCTGCGGATGGTCGGCGGGGGGCCATTGCAGGTAGACACGCTCATCACCGGGTTTCACCATTGCTATGACATCAGCCGGGGCGGGGAGACCACCTATTGTTGTCTCCTGCTGATTGTTGATAGCGGACCGCTCGGAAATCTCCTGGCGCGGGTTGGCCGTGACAATCAGGGTGTGGGGTGTGTCGTAGCCCTCCGCGGGCGGGGCCACCGTGAGCGTCACGCTGACGGCCTGGCCGGCACCGGGGCTGACAATGCGCATGCTACCGGCTTGCTCCCCCACGCCCGGCCCGCCATCCCACGTTGCCACAATGTCGAGATTTGCAGACCCATCGTCCGGCGCGGTCAGGCCATCGTTGCGGAGCGGTACATCCACACTGATATGCTGGCCGGGGTGCGGGTGGTGGGTTGCGGGGACAATCGGCTCTACAACGAAATCGGGATCGAGCGAAACACTGGCAAAAACGGTCCCGCTCGTGGTTGAGAGCGGCACTGTCTCCAGACCGGGCCGCTGCTGTGGTTGCCCGCTGGCGGCGGCAATGCTGGCCAGGTGGGCCTGCACCTGCTGCGAAACTGGCTCCCCCGGTATCGCCACAGTCAAAAGATCGTTTGTTATCGGGTCGTAGAGTGTTTCGGGCTTCAGGTAGACAGCCCCATCGCTGGTCAGATAGGAGGGGGTATGGGGCCGGCCATCAAAGGTGGCGACAAGCTGAGTCAATTCACCAGTACGCACCTGTGCCCCGACCGTGTCTTCCGGGAAAGTGGCGTAGCCGCCGCCCGGCAGCGGCCCCGCCCCGAAGCTGCGGTAGGTAATCACGCCGTTGTTCTGGTTGTCTATCGTCAGGACGGGTTTTTCGGCGTAGAGGGGCCGCCCGTGGAGGTCGGTCAGACGGTGATAGCTCCAGCTACAGGTTTCGCACGATTGCGCCCCACTGTAGAGCGTGTGCCGATTGTCCACCAGTCCAACCCCACCCTCTGCACGGGTAAAGGACAGGTGCGGGTTGCCCGCCGTGTCGAGCGCAAGTGAGAAAGCCACAATGCTCCCAGGGAGTCCCTGCGGCTCACTGACCCCGCTCACGCCGTCGAGCAAACGGAGCGCAATACGGCGGTCGGTGTGGGTGCCAAAGCTGCGGTCGGGGTCGCGCACCCAGGCCACAAGCGGGGTGCCACGGCGGTAAGCAACCTGTGGTTGCCCATCAAATGCAGTAGTATTGTCCCCGTCCACCGGTTGCGGGTTGCTCCAGGCCCCGTTGTGGTAGATTGAATAGAACAGGCGGAAATGGTGTTGACTATAGTCGCCAGCAACATCGCGTACCCATACTGCAAACACGGCCCCACCTTCGGGGCAATCCGGGTCGGTGCTCATACAGGAGGCCAGGGCAACCCCGCCTTCTCCTGTTGTTGCTGTAGTCAGAGAGTATGGCTCCGACCATTCCACGCCATCCCAGAGCGCGTACACGACATGCTGTGTCTTGAGCGCATCACTGAAACTGGTTGTTGTTCGCAGCTCCGGCGTATCCAGAGTGGACTCGGTCCAGACAGCAACAGCCTGTTCAGGTGCAAAGAAGGCAATCTCCGGCGTATCTGCGAGCGGGCCAACGGGCAGAAGCGGCCCCGGACGAAATTCCCCACCCTCATAGAAGTGCGTCCGATAGAGATATTGCTCCT
This sequence comes from Chloroflexaceae bacterium, assembly GCA_034436975.1. Taxonomy (GTDB): domain Bacteria; phylum Chloroflexota; class Chloroflexia; order Chloroflexales; family Chloroflexaceae; genus JAAUSY01. The sequence continues at coordinate 5,395 of DAOTUE010000015.1, read as the reverse complement.
GCCGGACCGTTTCTGTGGCATCTATCTGGAGCAGGATGGTGTGTCCCAACCCATCGGTAGCCAGCTTTGCCGCAATAGAGCCGGGCGGCTCCGGCTGCGGGTTGATGCTCAGGTTAGCGGAGGGGGGGGCGGATGTGCTAGTTGATGCCGCGGAGGGGCAGATGGGCGGGGGAGAGCCGCCGGCAAACGTCGAGTCGGTACAACCGCCGGGCACATCGCCGCTGAACAGGTGCTCCGTATCGCTCCAGCTTTTGCAGATGCAAGCGCATCCCAGGTATGGAACGCACACTTCAGGACCGGCCCGAACATACCAGTAGAGATCCATCGCATACGTGAAGCACAGCCCATCGTTGCTAACATCGCCATTGTGCATAGTAAACGGCAGGAACATAGCAATCTCTGGCCTGGCTTCTGCTCGTGCATTTGTCACCAGATCAAACAGAATATCAACATCAATCCAGGCTTTTACCCGAACATCGGCACTGGGAACGACATGGAGCGTTGTATCTACGTCTCCCGACACGCTATAGACAATGGAGCCACAGTAGGCAAGCTGTGCCTGCAACCAGAGGTCCATCCCCCACCGCGCTCCAAGCAACGGCGGCCAGAAAATTGGCGTATCGGGGACAACCGGGAAGTAGCCAGTATCGAGGATTTTTTCGGTATGCGGGCCGATGGGGATAGTTCCCGCCGCGGATGCTTCCGACAGCAGGGCGACGCACTGCGCGACGGTTGATGGCGAAATCGCTGATGGCGCAACCTTTGACAGCGAGGACTCTGATAGCGCAACCTCACTGTTAATCCCATACGATGTGCTCTGTTCGTTCAGTGTGGTTGCGCTGGCCTCGCTGGAAAACCGGTGTGTTGTGCGGCCATCCTCTTCATACACGGTTGTCTGGGTGCTGGTGCCGATGTGGGCCTGGCTTTCGCGGCTCCCGATGTAGGTCGTTGATTTGTGCTCCTTTGCAGTGCCGGGCGCATCCTGGTTGACCAGTTCGGTGCTCTCCTTCGGGGGTATCTTGCCCGTCAGGACAATGCGCTTAACCTGTTTGTTCTGGGACATGTAGGATGTTTTCTTTGCTGTTCGCTGTGTGTAGCGCGAACTGAGGAACCAGTCGGGCAGCTGTTCGACGAGGATGGTAGAAGGAAATTCCTGGAGTTCATCCCCCATCATCAGAGTAAACACAATCTCCTGCTCGCCCGGCAAGAGGAGCGTCAGCGGAATGACAACCTCGTAGTAAGAGACCGTCCCGCTCATCATCCCCATTTGACCAGAGCAAACGGTTTTAGTATTTTCCTTCAGCTTCAGATTAGTCTCTTTTCCTCCAATGGAGATGGTACTCTCTTCTTCCTTCACCAGACCCGAAACCTCGCTATCCATATACAGGAAGAGAGTCATTGCTAACGGTTCCCCGCTTTCGTCAAGGGTGACAGCCGGATCGTTGGCCACGGGAGCAAGCCCCACAACAGGGCCGGTGTGCTCGATGTGCCCGAACAGTGCTGCTATGTAACTCTCCGGAAGTGCCGGGAGCACAATTGTGACCGTATCGCCCGTTGTGCCGCTTACGGGGTCGCGGATTTCGCCCGTCTCGGTATGCACCTCAAACAGACGCGCTGTCGGGGCCGGCGTGCCCAGTTCGTTCATTTCCCCATAACCTTGATCAATCGCATCTACGATGGCAAGGTAGGGTTCCCATTTCGAGGCGAGCGGGTCCATTTCGCTTGCTACGGACTGTTGCTCCTGTGTCATGGGCAGCGGGCGCAACGACCGGGTGCGTGCTCTTGCTGTGCCGCGGGCCGTCTGCTGCAACACCTCGCCATAGACAATGTATTCCAGGGGAGACGGGTTGATAATAGCATCTATTTTTCCGAACACCGCTTCATAGAGACCATCCAATGTCGTTCGCGGGATATTGCAGGGATGAAACCAGCTTGAGTCAAAGAGCAATGAGGATAGGTAGCCCTGATCATAGGCCCACTGGCTTACCTGGCTGGGCGGGGCACCGTACAACGCTTCCGCGTCCTCATGGTCAAGGCTGACGATGTCAACAAATGCCCCCTCAATGGGTTGCTGCTGCTCGTTAACAACACGGACACGAAGTTCGAGCATGGCTTCCGGGGGCGGCACGACAACCTCCAGGTCGGGGGGCACGGCAACCCCACTCGGGCCCGCCAACCCCACAAGGATATGGTCATCCGCACTGCTCATCGTCGGGTCGCCAGCGAGAATGTCGGGCCCGCGTACCCACGCGATAAAGCTCCCGTCATCATTGAGTGTCGTGCGCTCATCACCAATCGGGAAGGTTTTTCCGTTGCTCTTCTTCCAGAGGAGTTTCACGCGGTAATCATCCAGCGGGCCCTCTGGCAGTGGCGTTATTTTTCCAGTTATCGAAAATGGTTGGCCCGGCACAACCTCTTTTGCCACAATCCTGACCCGTTCAAACGTTATCCGGGGTTCTTCCGACAGCGGTTGCGATTGAAACGACGTTCCCGTTACCGCCATCTCCGTTGAGCCAACCTTGTGAACCGCCATCACCGACACCAGCGAACCGAGCGGGTCCGGGCGGTCGGCGGGCACGACGAAGGTGCCGGAGTAGTCGCCCCCCCAGATACTCACTGGCCCGACAATAGGCACCCCATCGTAGTCAATGCGGACCGTGCCGGGGGTCAGGTCGCCGGTCACGTCGAAGTGGACAACGGTACCGGGCGGGCCGCTGGTGGGGTTGAGCATGAGGGATATGCTGGGGAGCACCTGCACAGGAACGATGTCGAGGAGGTCCATTGAGAGGGAATAGATCCCCGCGTTGCAGACACCGGCGGTCAACGAGATGGGAAGCGTCATTGCAGTATGCAGCGTTCCGTTCCTCGTTGTATCCACAGCCAGCGGCTCAATGTCGGTCTGCTGCCCCTCACAATGCAGCCTGATCGTGTAGGGTTTGCCAGCATCAAATGCATACCCCGTGAAATGGAGTTTTCCGCCCGGACGCACCCGCGAGGGCAGCGCGGAGAGGCGTGGGGATGGCGCGGGTGTGGGAGTGGGCAACCCATCATCAATGGTGATGGGTTGTGTTGCAACAGAGCTACCGGCAATGTTTTCAACCCGTACCGACACCGTATGGGGACCGGTGCTGCCCCATGACAGGCTGAGCGTATCGGTCAGGCTGTCGCGGGCCGCGTGGACAACGGGGGTGTGGCCGCTGGTGTGCCAGGTGTAGGTCAGCGGGGTTGTTGTGCTGGTGTAGCCCACAGTTGCAGTGAAGCTATAGGTTATGTCGAGAGTACCCTGGTCGGGGCCTGCCATCTGCACCTGCGCTGGAGCATGGTGCTCCCGCAAAATAAGCAACCCGTCGCGGGTCGCAACATAGATCAAGCCATCCTCTGCCCAGAGATCATACACCATGTGGCCCGTGGTATCGCTCAGGTTGATGCTACCACGTCGCACTGGATTGGCGGGATCGCTTACATCCACCACATGCAGCGGAGAACCATGCATGTTGCCAGTGAGGTAGGCGGATGGGCCAGCAACAGAGACCTCCCCAGGGAGAATATCAAGAACGCTTGTCGCCATCGTGTAGCGGCCCGTTACGGTAGGATAGTGAGGGGTGATTGCATCCAGAATAACCAGACCATACCATCCCTCGTCTTGCTCAACGAGATAGAGCGTTGTCCCGACAACATCCATATCAGCAGTAGCAGACATGGTGTAGCGGCTCGTCACGGTCGGGCGCGAGGGGGTGCTCACATCAAGCAGTGTCACCCCACGCCAGCCGGTCTCATAGTCGGCCCCCCGCAGGTAGGCCACGGAGCTATCGCCCGCTATCTCACGAGCAAGCCCCGATGTAGCGAGGGTATAGCTGCCAGTATGGGTCGGCGTGGTGGGCGTGCTCATATCAAGCACCTGCATTCCCACCCAGGCTGCTGTATTATCTTGCCCGGCAAGGTAGAGGCGGGAGCCACTGGCGAAAATTGCGTTCACGCTCCCCGAAGCGTTCGTGAGGGTGTAGCGACCGGTGAGCATTGGCGTGGCAGGGATACTTATATCCAGTACATCCACCCCGACCCACCGGAGCGAATCGCTGGAGCCGGCAAGGTAGGCATAGGGGACAGCAAGCGCAATGTCGCTGGCAACAAACCCGGTCGGAACATAGCTGCCGACAATAGCGGGAGCGGCCGGGTCGCTTGCATCAACAATCTGCAAACCGCCATCGCCATCGGCAATAGAGACCAGGCCATCGTTGACCGCGAGCTGCTGTGGAATATCGGGGAGGGCGGTCAGACTGACCTCCTCAAGCGCAACGAGGGGTGCCCCCCCGGACGCGGCGGGGTTGGCCGCTTCGGGAGAAGAAAAAAGCATATCCGATGGGGAGCGATGTGAGGAGTAGGACGGGCGAACAGATACCAGCGTCAAGAGCACTGCCAGAAACACCAGATTACCAATAAGGGCCAGGGGGCGAGCAATGCGAGAGTACATTGTGCAACCTCCTTTCGGTTCGGTTGTCAGGGTTACACAGATGCAACACCACATAATTATACCACCAGACAGGGGGAAGTACAAGATCAATGTGTCGGTGCGATTGCGATTGTTGCCAGGAAGCAGTAGACAACGATAGACAGCTATGAATTCCCAAAGGTTTAACAAGGCCTTAACACTCTTTTCAGAGCCTCTTAATCATGCGCGTCTATGATAGCTCTTGTTGTCAAAGCATGTGTTGTATTCCAATTTCACCTGCCCTGAAAATCAGGATGGGGTACGGGTGTTTTTGCCTTGCAAAAGCCATTATTCTCAGGAAAAGCAAGACGCTTGCAGAAACACCGGCTTTCAGGTACTCTATGGATCATGTGTCATGTGTCACCCCTACTTCATCAAGCTATTGCTTAAGAGCAACAACGTGCTTGCACAGGGCAATAAGGGTCAAGGAAGGAATTGGAATACGGCAACGTATGACAAGAAAGGTATGTTCGAGGTGAATATATCCATTCAGATCCAGGAGAAGATGAGTAACCAGCAGAAAAAGGAGAATTAAGCCTATGCTTAGCCATTTCAAACGCTCTATCGCGTTATTTACGCTACTAACTTTGCTCCTTCCCATTCTTGCTGCCTGTGCAGAAGAGGTAACAACGGAACACCCCCCCTCACCACCGGCAGCAACGCAGGCTCCCACAGCAACGCAGGCTCCCACGGCAACACCGGCCGCAATTCCGACACCCGTTGCAACAGCAACACCAGCCGCAACAGCAACACCGGTCCAAACCGCAACACCAGCCGCAACCGAAGGCGAAGAAGAGACCGGTGCTGGTGAGGGCGTAACCCTGCCCGCCGTCACACCGGCCGAGGTGTCGGGCGACATCACCATTGCCGGTAGTTCGACTGTCTACCCGCTGACCGAGCGCATGG